>JAMDDA010000133.1 GCA_023488925.1 Actinomycetota bacterium | reverse complement strand
AGATAGTAGTAGCCCGCAACCTCGCCGTCCCGCAGCACCTGCCGCCCGCGCAGGCCGGCCGGACCGGCCCAGAAGCGATGATCGACCTCGCGCCGGGTGCCGCGCACGTGCAGATCGAGCGCCGTCGCCACCTGGTGCTCCAGCGGCCCGGGCTGGTAGGAGGACGGGACCGGAGGCAGGTGCTCGGGGATCCCCCGGAACACGAAGATGCCGTAGCCGGGCAGCATACCGAGCTTCATGTACGAGGCCAGGGCGGTCAGGTCGGGCGAGGCCCAGGTGAAGAAGGTGGTCGCCCCGGCCGCCGCGCCCTCATGCCAGACCTCCCTGAGCAGGGGCATGCCGATGTTCTGCCGCTGCACCTCGGGAAGAGCCCAGAAGGCCGAGAGGAACCACAGGTGGTCGCGCAGGACGGCACCGGCAATGGCGATGATCCGCCCCCCCGACTCCGCGACCCGGAACACGCCCGTGGAGAGGATGTGCTCGTAGGCCAGCTGCATGGCGCCCGCTGAGGGCACCGGGGCCGACAAACCGGAGCGGGCGTACATGTCCCGGCTGGCCGCGAGGTAGACGGCAACCATCTCCGGCACATCCTCGGGGCGGGCGGCTCGGTAGGTCTCGGCAAGCACCCGTCCCTCCCCACCGGTCCCTCAGCCGATCACCTTGCGGAACGCCCGGGTGGCGGCGGTCAAAGTGACCGCGGCCAGGCCCAGCGTCACCGCCAGGGCCTGCCAGATGGCGGTCCAGTCCCAGCCCTCGTTCACCAGAGCCCGGAGCGCATCCACCAGATATGTGATGGGGTTGAACCGGGCCGCCGTCTCCAGCCAGCTGGGCAGCAGCATGGCGGGCATGAAACCGGTCGAGAGAAAGAGCACCGGGAAAGTGATGAGGATGCCGATGAGCATGGTGAGCTCGGCGTTACGCGTGCGCAGCGCCACCACGTTGGAGATACCGGCCCAGGCGATGCCGAAGAGCACGGCGATGGCGATCATGGCGAGCACACCCAGGATCCCGGTCTTGAAACGGGCCCCCATGATGAACGACAGGGCGATGATCAGGAAGGCCTGCAGACCCATGCGCGTCGCGTCGGCCACGACCTTGCCCAGGAGGATGCTGCTCCGGCGGATGGGCGCGATCAAGAACTTGTCGAGCAGGCCGGCGTCCATGTCATTGACCATGCCCATACCCGATTGGAAAGCCGAGTTGAGGGCGGTCAGGCCCACGATGGTCGGCACCAGGAACTGCAGGTAGTTGTCGTAGCCAAACCCGGGCAGCTTGGCCATACTGCTGAACACCTGGCTGAACAAGATCAGGAAGAGGAGCGGTTGGAAGAGGCTGAAGAAGAGCAGCATGGGGACCCGGAAGAGCTTGCGCATGTTGCGGCCCCAGAGGATGCGGATCTCGCGGAGCACCCTGGCCATCACGACCTCCTCCGGCGGCGCATCATCAAATTGGGCGGCTTGACCTCCTCGACGCGCAGCCGCTCTCCGGTGTAACGGAGGAAAACGTCGTCGAGGGTGGGCTCCGCCAGCTCCAGGCGGGCCACCGGCACCTGGGCGGCGTCGAGCGCCCGCACCAGGCCGGCCAGCTGCGCCGCCCCGTCCTCGAGCACCACGGTCACCGCGCTGTCGTGGGTGGTCACGTCGTGACACCCGGGCACGGCGGCGAGTACGGCGCGCGTGCGCTCCAGGGCGCCGTCGCCGGCCTCGCCCGGCAAGGTGACCGTGACCATGTCGCCCCCCAGGCCGGCTTTGAGCCGCGCCGGCGCGCCCTCGACCTTGATCCGGCCGTGGTCGATGATGGCCAACCGCCCGCAGAGGACGTCGGCCTCTTCCAGGTACTGGGTGGTGAGGAAGATGGTCACCCCCGACTCGTTCAGCCCGCGCAGGTAGTTCCACAGAGCCCGCCGGTTCTGGGGGTCGAGGCCGGTGGTGGGCTCGTCGAGGAAGAGCAGGCGAGGATGGTGCACAAGGGCCTGAGCCAGGTCGAGGCGCTTGCGCATGCCCCCGGAGAAGGTGCCCGCGCGCCGGTCGGCCGCGTCGGCCAGGTCGATCACCTCGAGGAGCTCGGCGGCTTTCGCGGCCGCCTGCCGGCTGCTCAGGCCGTACAGTCGGCCCTGCAAGACGAGGTTCTCGCGGGCGGTCAGGTCGTCGTCCACACCGACCGCCTGGGCCGCGTACCCGATGCGCCGGCGTACCTCCTCAGGGTGCTGCGTGACGTCGATACCGTCCACCACGATCCGGCCCGAGGTGGGGGCGAGCAGGGTCACCCCCATGCGGATGGTGGTGGTCTTGCCCGCTCCGTTCGGGCCGAGAAAGCCGAAGATCTCCCCCTCTTCGACCGTGAAGCCGACGCCGTCGACGGCCTTCACGCCGCCCGGGTAGATCTTGACCAGGTCCTGCGCCTCGAGGATCGCCATCTATCTGCCGCCTTGTCCGTAGCTGGAGTAGGCCGCTCGCCGCCGCCCCATGATAGCGGTTCCCGGAGCGGACGCGGCTCGACCCCGGACGGCCGGTGCCTCCGGGCGGAACCCGCGGATCGGGCATCGCCGCGGTGAGACGCCACCGACCCCGGGCCGACCCGGCTCGACCGGCCTCACTGATGGCGCAGCGAAACCTTCTTGCCCTTCTTCTTCCGGTGCTTGCGGGCGACCACTTTGTTTCTCTTGTTCATGGCCTCACACGTGTCGTAAGGGGAACTCCGCTATGGTATCCCGTTCCCCCACGGACGGACAACCCGACCTTCACGCCGCGGGCGGCCGGCGGTGCGCCCGGCGATGGAACCCCTTGACACGGCGCCGCCTATAGCTCACAATGTCAGTCATACTTGTCAGCTTTAATTTCGGTCCGATTACTCGGCTTTTCTAACGGAGGAGCGAAGCGCCCCATGCTCACCAAACTCGCTCTCCCCCTGCTGGTGCTGGCGGCGGCAGCCGCCATAGCCGCCCTGATTCTCTGGGATCCCCAGAGAACCTCGTCCTCTGGATCCGGGCCCGGTTCCGATCTCGCCGCCACTGCAAACTCCCCGGCGCCCGGACGGACAGGAAACGGCGGAGGAGCGGAGCTCCCGGCCGCCGGCGGACCGGTCGAGATCCTCAACGCCTCGTACGATCCCACCCGGGAGTTCTATCAGGACTACAACGCCGCCTTCGCCGCCTACTGGCGCGAGAAGACGGGCCAGACGGTCACGGTCAAGCAATCACACGGAGGCTCGGGCAAGCAGGCCCGGGCGGTGATCGACGGCCTGGAGGCCGATGTGGTCACCCTGGCCCTGGCCTACGACATCGATGCCCTGCGCAAACAGGGACTCGTCGCCGAGGGTTGGCAGGAACGACTGCCCTACCGCAGTTCCCCCTACACCTCGACCATCGTGTTCCTGGTGCGCAAGGGGAACCCCAAAGGGATCACCGACTGGGACGACCTGGTGAGACCCGATGTCGAGGTGGTCACCCCGAACCCCAAGACCTCGGGCGGCGCCCGCTGGAACTACCTGGCCGCCTGGGGCTACGCCTTGAAGAGCAGCAACGGAGACGAGGGCGCGGCTCGGGATTTTGTCACCCGGCTCTACCGGAATGTACCGGTGCTCGACTCCGGAGCGCGGGGTTCTACCACCACGTTCGTCGAACGGGGGATCGGTGACGTCCTGCTGGCCTGGGAGAACGAGGCCTATCTGGTGCTGAAGGAGCTGGGCGAAGGCGGGTTCGAGATCGTGACGCCCTCCACGAGCATCCTCGCCGAGCCCCCGGTGGCCGTGGTGGACAAGGTAGTGGATGCCCGCGGCACGCGGGCCGTGGCGGAGGCTTACCTGCAGTACCTGTACTCGGAAGAGGGCCAGGAGATCGCAGCCCGGCACTATTACCGACCCCGGCTCGCGGCCGTGGCCGCGCGTCACCGGGGCGAGTTCCCCGACATCCGGCTCTTCACCGTAGACGACGTCTTCGGCGGCTGGGAGAAGGCCCAACAGACCCATTTCGCCGACGGCGGCGTCTTCGATCACGTGTACGCGCCCGGCAAGTAGCTCGACAGGCAGACGGAGGCTCGTCATGTACGAAGTGCAGGAGGCCCACCTCCCCATCCGGCTCCATCGCCGCAGGCGGCACATCCTCCCCGGCTTCGGACTGGGCCTGGGCTACACCCTCACCTACCTAAGCCTGGTCGTGCTCATTCCCCTCGCTGCGCTTTTTCTCAAAGCCGCCGGCCTGGGCTGGGGCGAAGTGTGGACCACCGTCACCACGCCCCGGGTACTGGCGGCCTTCCGGCTGAGCTTCACCGCCGCCTTCCTGGCCTCCGCGCTCAACGCCTTCTTCGGGCTGCTGGTGGCCTGGGTCCTGGTACGATACCGCTTCCCCCTGCGGAGCCTGGTCGACGCCCTGGTCGACCTCCCTTTCGCCCTGCCTACGGCGGTGGCCGGGATCGCCCTCACAGCCGCCTACAGTCGGGAAGGCTGGATCGGCCGGTGGCTCACGCCTCTGGGGATCGAGGTGGCTTTCGCTCCCCTGGGGGTGGTGGTCGCCCTGACCTTCGTCGGTCTGCCGTTCGTGGTGCGGACCGTCCAGCCCATTCTCGAAGGAATGGATCAGGAGATGGAGGAAGCCGCCGCCAGCCTGGGAGCGTCCCGCTGGGTCGCCTGGCGGCGGGTCGTCCTGCCCCACCTGGTCCCCGCCGTCCTCACCGGTTTCGCCCTGGCTTTCGCGCGCGGCCTGGGTGAATACGGCTCCGTGGTCTTCATCTCGGGGAACATGCCCATGCGCACGGAGATCGCTCCCTTGCTCATCGTGACCAAGCTGGAGCAGTTCGACTACGCGGGTGCCACGGCCATCGCGGTCGTGATGCTGGCGGCTTCGTTCCTTCTTCTCTTCGCCATCAACGGCATCCAATGGTGCAGCCGGCGGCGCTACGGGATGGCATGATGGACGAGCGCCGCATCGTACGGATCCTCCTGACCACGTTGGCCCTCGGTTTCCTCGGCCTCTTCCTGGTGGTGCCCCTGGTGCTGGTCTTCGCCCAGGCCTTTTCGGCGGGTCTGGGCGCCTATGTGGCGGCCATCGCCCAGCCCGATGCCCTCTCGGCCATTCGGTTGAGTCTCATCGTGGCCCTCATCACCGTGCCGCTGAACACCATCTTCGGGCTGGCCGCGGGCTGGTCCATCGGCAAGTTCGATTTCCGCGGCAAGGGCCTGCTGGTGACGTTGATCGAGCTGCCCGTAGCCGTGTCACCGGTGGTTTCCGGACTCGTCTTCGTTCTGCTCTTCGGCGCCCAAGGTCTTGCCGGTGGGTGGTTGGCCGCCCGGGGCATCGAGGTCATCTTCGCGGTACCCGGCATCGTGCTCGCGACCACCTTCGTCACGTTTCCCTACGTGGCCCGGGAGCTCATCGCCTTCATGCAAAGCCAGGGCAACGAGGCCGAAGAGGCCGCCCTGGTGCTTGGAGCCGGCGGTGTACAGACCTTTCTGCGGGTCACGCTGCCCAACATCAAGTGGAGCCTGCTCTACGGTGTGATCCAGGCCAACGCCCGCACCCTGGGTGAGTTCGGAGCGGTCTCCGTGGTATCCGGGCACATCCGGGGCGAAACCAACACCATCCCCCTGCACGTAGAGATTCTCTACAACGAATACAGCTTCGCCGCCGCCTTCTCGGTGGCCTCCCTGCTCGTGGTCGTGGCCCTGCTCACCCTGGCGGCCAAGCGGGCCGTTGGCTGGCGGGCCGCCCGGCGCCGGGCTGCCGCCGAACGAGCGGCGATCCACAGGGAAACAGGCTGGGCCGATCGACCGAGTGCGCGGACGAGCAGCCTCCCCGGCGGCCGGCCGGCCGCCAAGGTAACGACAGTCGAGGTGTGACGTGAACGTCGAAGCAGCGAACGTGAGCAAGAGATTCGGCGTCTATACCGCGCTGGACGACGTGAGCCTGGAGGTGCCCGCCGGCTCGCTCCTCGCCCTCCTCGGGCCTTCGGGATCGGGCAAGACCACCTTGCTCCGGGTGATCGCAGGGCTGGAGGTCCCCGACAGCGGTCGCATCGTGATCGGCGGTGAAGACGTGACCCGCCGGCCGCCCCGGCAGCGCAACGTCGGCCTGGTCTTTCAGCACTACGCCCTCTTCGGGCACATGAGCGTGTTCGAGAACGTGGCCTTCGGCCTGCGCGTGCGCGGCCTTCCGCAGCGGGAGGTGCAAGAGCGCGTGGAAGAGCTCCTGGCGTACGTCCAGCTCGAAGGCCTGGGTTGCCGTTTCCCCGCCGAGCTGTCCGGGGGTCAGCGCCAGCGCGTGGCCCTGGCCCGAGCCCTCGCCATCCGGCCCAAGGTTCTCCTGCTCGACGAGCCCTTCGGAGCTCTGGATGCCAAGGTGAGGGTAGAGCTGCGCCAGTCACTCCGCCGGCTGCACGAAGAGATGCACCTGACCAGCATTTTCGTCACCCACGACCAGGAAGAGGCCTTCGAGGTGGCCGACGAGGTGGTAGTGATGAACCGCGGCCGGATCGAGCAGGTCGGCGCGCCCCATCACCTCTTCCAGTGCCCCGCCAATGCCTTCGTAGCCGACTTCCTGGGCGACGTCAATGTACTGCACGGCTGCGTGAGCTGCGGGCGGGCTTCGTTCGGCGGCCTGGAGATCCCATACCCCGAGTATCCCGGCGAGACCCCCTTACCGGCGACCGCCTACCTGCGCAACCACGAAATGGAGCTTCGCCGGACCGGGAACGGAGAGATGCACGTTGCGGTGAGGATCGCCCACGCGAAGAATACGGGACCGGCTGTCAAACTCATGCTCATCGCCCAGCCGTGCCGATCCACCCTACACCTGGAGCTGCGCCCCGAGGAGTGGGAGCGCCTCGGGCTGGCCATCGGCGACACCGCCTACATCGTGCCCCGGCGTCTCTCGGTCTTCGTGACCGAGGGGCCCGCGACGCAGACAACCCTCGGAAAGGAGTAGCACCATGCCCCCCAAAGCAACTGTTGAAGACATCAAGAGCCTCGTCGACGGTCTCGACTTCGCCCAGAAGGTCGACCGTTCCCTGGGTCTCATCCGCGAGGCGTACGAGGAGTACGGCGAGGGCCTGGTGGTGGCCAACAGCCTGGGCAAGGACTCCATGGCCGTCTGGCACCTGGCCAAGCGGGTCTCGCCCGACATACGCGGCTTCGTGGTCACCACCCGCTTCAAGCCACCGGAGACGGTGGCCTTCATGACCGAGCTCGTCGCCCGCCACCCCGAGCTCGCCGTCTACAAGAGCGACGCCGAGATCCCCGAGCGCCTCTACGAGACCGATCCGGATGCCTGCTGCGACATCCTCAAGGTGGAGCCCACCCGCCGCGCCATCGAAGAGCTCGAGGTGGCCTGCTGGGTGACGGGTCTGCGCTGCACCGAAGGTCGCACCCGCACCGATTTCCTGGAGATCGAGGAGCGGGACCCGGGCCTGATCAAACTCAACCCCATCTTGCTGTGGTACGAGCGGGAGGTCTGGCAGTACCTGGCCCTGCACCAGGTACCGGTGAATCCCTTGTACGCCCAGGGCTACCGGTCCCTGGGGTGCGCTCCCTGCACCCGCATCACCACCGGCGTGGACGAGCGGCCAGGG
>JAMDDA010000134.1 GCA_023488925.1 Actinomycetota bacterium | reverse complement strand
AGGGAGGCGAAGGGTGGCGTACGTGCCCTCCTTGGCCATGACCTGCGCGGAAGTGCCGGCGGAACGGGCGATCTGTCCGCCGCGCCCGATATGCAGCTCGATATTGTGCACCACGGTACCCACGGGGATGTTCCGCAAGGGCAGGGCGTTTCCGACCTTGATGTCCGCCTCCGAGCCCGACTCCACACCGTCGCCCACGCGAAGCTTGTTCGGGGCGAGGATGTAACGCTTCTCGCCGTCGGCGTACACGATGAGAGCGATGCGCGCGTTCCGATTCGGATCGTACTCGATGGAGGCGACGCGGCCGGGGACGCCGTCCTTGTCGCGCTTGAAGTCGATGATCCGGTAACGCCGCTTGTGCCCGCCGCCCTGGTGGCGGGTGGTGATGCGCCCGTAGTTGTTCCGTCCACCCTTGCGCTTGACCGGTACCGTCAAGGACTTCTCCGGCTCGGTCTTCGTGATCTCCTCGAAGGCCGGCGTGGTGGTGAACCTGCGCCCGGGCGAGGTGGGTTTGTAGCTCTTGATCGCCATGCGTCCTCTTCCGCTCTCCTTGCCCGCTTACGTTCCGAAGAACTCGATCCGATTCCCGGGAGCGAGCTCGACCACGGCCTTCTTCCACCGGCGGGTGTGACCGCGATGGAGACCGCGCCGCTTGGGCTTCGGCTTCACGTTCAGGGTGTTCACGCCGATGACCGAGACTTTGAAGATCTCTTCGACCGCGGCGCGCACGTGGTGCTTCGTCGCCTTGGGGTGTACCTCAAACGAGTACTTGTTATGGTCTATGGCCTGGTAGCTCTTCTCGGAGATGATGGGCCGGATGATGATCTGCCGTGCCTCCATCAGGCCTCACCGCCTTCGAGAAGCGCCAGCGCCGCCGGGGTGAACAGCGCGCTGCGCGCCCACAGGTAATCCTGAACCTGCACCTCGCTCACGGGCAGCACCCGCGTATAGGCCAGGTTCCGGAAGCTGAGCAACAGATTGACCTCCTGCGGCGAGACCACCACCAACGTCGGTGCCCCCAGACCCGCCTGCGCCAGGATGCCCGCCGCCCGCCGGGTGGAGGGCTCGGCGAACTCCGCGCCGGCCAGGACGCGCACGGCGCCGGAAGCCACCAGGTTGCCCAGAGCCATACGGAAGGCCTTCGCCCGCACTTTCTTGTTCACCTTGAAGGAGTAGTCACGGGGCACCGGCGGGAAGGCCACGCCGCCACCCGTCCAGTGGGGCACCCGGGTGGAGCCCGCCCGGGCCCGGCCGGTGCCCTTCTGCCGCCAGGGCTTCGCGCCCGAGCCAGATACCTGACCGCGGCTCTTGGCGGCCGCGGTGCCCTGCCGGGCGGCCGCGAGCTCCGCGCGCACCACTTCGTGGAGCAGACCGATGTTGGCCTCGCCTTCCACGAGCGCTTCCGCCAGCTCGTGTTCGCCCACCACGGCGCCTCTCTCGTCGATTTTCGTTATCGTTGGCATATCCCTACCCTTTGATGATGACCAGGGAGCCCTTGCTCCCGGGCACCGCCCCCTTGACCAGGAGGAGGTTGCGCTCGGCGTCGGCGGCGACGACGGTGAGGCCGGGCTGCGTCACGCGGACACTGCCCATGTGCCCCGGCAGCCGACTGCCCGGATACACCCGCGAGGGATCGGCGGAAGCCCCGATGGAGCCGGGCGCCCGGTGGAAGCGGGCCCCGTGCGAGGCCGGGCCTCCCCCGAAGCCGTGGCGTTTGACCACGCCCTGGAAGCCCTTGCCTTTGCTGGTGCCGATGACCTTTACCGTATCGCCTGCGGAGAACACGGAAACGTCGACGTGGTCGCCCACGGCCAGATCGTGCTCGCCGCGCACCTCGAGGAGGTGCTTCTTGGGGCCCACCCCCGCTTTCTTGAGGTGGCCCAGGAGCGGCTTGTTGAGCCGCTTGGCCTTCACGTCGCCAAAGGCGATCTGGACGGCGGCGTACCCGTCGCCCTCCACGGTCTTCTTCTGGGTGACGACACACGGCCCCGCTTGGATGACCGTCACCGGGGTGACGGTACCATCCTCGGCGAAGAGCTGGGTCATCCCGATCTTGGTTCCGAGTAGCGTCTTCATCACAACTTGATCTCGATGTCCACGCCCGCGGGCAGGTCCATCCGCATCAGCGAATCCACCGTCTTCGGCGTGGGCTGGTGGATGTCGATGAGCCGCTTGTGCGTGCGGATCTCGAAGTGCTCCCGCGAGTCCTTGTCCTTGAAGGGGCTACGGATCACGCAGTAGACGTTCTTCTCGGTGGGCAGGGGCACCGGGCCGCTGATGGTCGCTCCCGTCCGCTCGGCCGTTTCCACGATGCTCCGTGCGCTCTTGTCTACGAGTTCGTGATCGTAGGCCTTGAGCCTTATGCGAATCTTCTGTTGCGCCAAGGTGTCCTCGTCTCTCTCGACAGACCTTGTGAGGGGGCCCCCGCTGGGGCCCCCTCGGCGTCCTTCGTACTCCTACTTGATGATCTTGGTGACGGCGCCCGCCCCCACGGTCCGGCCGCCCTCACGGATGGCGAAGCGCAGGCCCTCCTCCATGGCGATCGGGGTGATGAGCTTGACCGTCAGGTTGGTGTTGTCGCCGGGCATGACCATCTCGACGCCCTCTTCCAGCGTGATGTCGCCGGTCACGTCGGTCGTACGGAAGTAGAACTGCGGGCGGTATCCCTGGAAGAACGGGGTGTGCCGGCCGCCTTCCTCCTTGGACAGCACGTACACCTGGGCCCGGAACTCGGTGTGGGGCGTGATGCTGCCCGGTTTGGCCAGCACCTGGCCGCGCTCTACCTCGTCCCGCTTGATGCCGCGCAGCAGCACGCCGATGTTGTCGCCGGCACGCCCCTCGTCGAGCAACTTGCGGAACATCTCCACGCCGGTGCACACGGTCTTCATGATTTCCGGGCGCATGCCGATGATCTGCACTTCGTCACCGACCTTGACCACGCCGCGCTCGACCCGGCCGGTCACCACGGTGCCGCGGCCCTGAATGGTGAAGACGTCTTCGATCGGCATCAAGAACGGCTTGTCGATGTCACGCTCGGGCTCGGGCAGGTACTCGTCCACGGCGTGCATGAGCTCGAGGATCGGCCGGCAGGCCTCGCACTCGTCCTTGCCGCAGCCGCACTCGAGGGCCTTGAGGGCCGAGCCGGTCACCACGGGGATGTCGTCACCCGGGAACTCGTACTCGGAGAGGAGCTCGCGGACCTCCATCTCGACGAGCTCCAGGAGCTCGGGGTCGTCGACCATGTCGGCCTTGTTGAGGAAGACCACGATGTAGGGTACGCCCACCTGCCGGGCGAGGAGGATGTGCTCCCGGGTTTGCGGCATGGGACCGTCGGCCGCGGAGACCACCAGAATGGCCCCGTCCATCTGGGCCGCCCCGGTGATCATGTTCTTGACGTAGTCGGCGTGCCCCGGGCAGTCGACGTGCGCGTAGTGCCGCTTGTCGGTCTCGTATTCCACGTGCGCGGTGGCGATGGTGATGCCGCGCTCACGCTCCTCCGGAGCGTTGTCGATGGAGTCGAACGTGCGGACCTGCACCTTCGGGTTACGCGCCGCGAGACAGCACGTGATCGCCGCCGTCAAAGTCGTCTTGCCGTGGTCCACGTGGCCAATCGTCCCCACGTTGACGTGCGGCTTGGTCCGCTCGAACTTCTGCTTGGCCATGTTTCCTCCCTTTCTTCCTGTCAATCGCTCAGGCCGCCGCCGGGCGGTCGGCCGTTTTGCCGTGTGCCGGTCGGGGGTTTCCGCCTACTGGGTGCCCCCACGCTGGCGCGCGACGATCTCGTCGGCGATGGAGGCCGGGACCTCCGCGTAGTGGCTGAAGTGCATGGAATACGTGGCCCGACCCTGCGTCATGGAACGCAAGTCGGTCGCGTACCCGAACATCTCCGAGAGCGGCACCTGCGCCCGGACGACCTGGGCGCCCGCCCGCGGCTCCATGCCTTGGATGTGCCCTCTGCGGGAGTTGAGGTCGCCGATGACGTCGCCCATGTACTCCTCGGGAACGACCACTTCGACGTCCTCCATGGGCTCGAGCAGCACCGGCCGCGCCTTCTCGGCGCCGGCCTTGAAGCCCAGCGAACCCGCGATCTTGAAGGCCATCTCCGAGGAGTCCACCTCGTGGTAGGAGCCGTCGTAGAGCTCGACCTTCACGTCGACCATGGGGAAGCCGGCCAGTACACCGGTCTCCATGGCCTCGATCACGCCCGCCTCGACCGCCGGGATGTACTCCCGCGGGATGGCGCCGCCCACGATCTTGTTCTCGAACACGAACCCGCCCCCGGGCTCGTTGGGAACCAGGCGCAGCACGACGTGCCCGTACTGCCCGCGACCGCCGGTCTGCCGCACGAAACGGCCCTCGGCCTTCTCCACGGGCTGCCGGATGGTCTCGCGATAGGCCACCTGCGGCCGACCCACGTTGGCATCGACCTTGAACTCCCGCAGGAGCCGGTCGACGATGATCTCCAGATGCAGCTCGCCCATGCCCGCGATTATGGTCTGCCCCGTCTCCTCGTCGGTGCGCACCCGGAAGGTGGGGTCCTCCTCGGAGAGCTTCATGAGGCTCTCGCCCAACCGGTCCTGGTCGGCCTTGGTCTTGGGCTCGATGGCCACCGAGATAACCGGCTCGGGAAACTCGATGGCCTCCAGGATGATGGGATGAGCGGGATCGACCAGCGAGTCACCGGTGGTGGTGTCCTTGAGGCCGACGGCCGCGCCGATGTCGCCCGCGAAGATCTCCGTGCGATCCTCCCGGTGGTTGGCGTGCATCTGCAGGATGCGGCTCACGCGCTCTCTCTTGCCCTTGTTGGCGTTGTATACATACGAGCCCGCGTGCAGCACCCCGGAATAGACGCGGAAGAACGTGAGTTTGCCCACGTAGGAATCGGCCATGATCTTGAAGGCCAGGGCGCTGAAGGGAGCCTCGTCAGAGGCGGGACGGGTGATCTCTGCGTTGGTCGCCGGATCGGTGCCGACTACGGGGGGGATGTCGGTGGGGGCCGGCAGGTAGTCGAGCACCGCGTCCAGGAGCATCTGCACGCCCTTGTTCTTGAAGGCCGAGCCGCACAGAACCGGGGTGAGTGAGATGTCGAGCGTAGCGCGCCGAATGGCCGCCTTCACCTCGTCCTCGGAGAGGGCCTCACCCTCGAGGTACGCCTCCATGATCGACTCGTCCACGTCGGCCAGGGTCTCGAGCATGTGCATGCGCGCCTCGGTCGCGGCCTCGGCGAGGGCCGCGGGAATGGGCACCTCGTTCCACTCCACGCCCATGTCGTCCTCGTAGAGGTAGGCCACCTCGCGTACCAGGTCGATGACGCCCTGGAACGTGTCCTCTCGGCCGAGGGGAAGCTGGATGGGCAGAGGGCGCGCCGCCAACCGGTCGATCATGGTCTGGACGGCGTGGGTGAAGTCGGCCCCCACCCGGTCCATCTTGTTGATGAAAGCGATGCGCGGCACGCGGTACTTGTCGGCCTGCCGCCAGACCGTTTCGGACTGCGGCTCGACGCCGGCCACGGAGTCGAACACGGCCACTGCCCCGTCCAACACCCGGAGCGAGCGCTCCACCTCCATAGTAAAGTCCACGTGCCCGGGCGTATCTATAATGTTGATCCGGTGACCCTTCCACTCGCACGTGGTGGCAGCCGCAGTGATGGTGATGCCGCGTTCCTGCTCCTGCTGCATCCAGTCCATCACGGCGGCCCCGTCGTGGACCTCACCGATCTTGTAGGTACGGCCCGTGTAGTAAAGGATCCGCTCGGTGGTCGTGGTCTTGCCGGCATCGATGTGGGCCATGATGCCGATGTTGCGGACCCGTTCCAGAGGGAACCTGCGCCGCGCGCCGCTCTCACTCTTGTTCGCTGTCGCCTGTGCCACTGACTATCTCGTTCTTTCTTTCTCTTCGCTTCCCGCTCTCGCGCTCTGTCTTGCCTCGGAGCACCGCACCCAAGCATCCCGGGTTCGCCGGCCGGATCCCGGCGCTCCGTGACAGCAACAGGACCCGGATCTCCGACCACCCCGGTCGTCAGACCCGGACCCTGTCGAGTGTCGCTCCGTCTATAGTATCCCAGCCAAAGCTGGTTTACGCCAAGAAACCCTACCAGCGATAGTGAGCGAAGGCCTTGTTGGCCTCTGCCATCCGCAGCAGGTCCTCTTTCTTCTTCATCGTCACACCCGTGCGGTGATAACTGTCCAGCAGTTCACCCGCCAGGCGCTCGGCCATGCTCTTCTCCCGCCGCAGGCGACTGTGGTTCACCAGCCAGCGCACGGCCAGTGTGTACGACCGCCGCGTGGGGACCTCCACCGGCACCTGGTAGTTGGCGCCGCCGACCCGGCGGGACCTGACCTCCAGGGCGGGCCGCACGTTCTCCACCGCTTCCTTCAATACCGCCACCGGATCGTGGCCGGTGCGCTCGCGCATGATGTCGAGCGCACGGTACATGATGTGTTCGGCCGTCGACTTCTTGCCGTCCAACATCAGCCGGTTGATCAACTGAGTGACCAGCCTGTTCCGGTACACCGGGTCCGGCTGGATCTCGCGCTTGGGAGCCCTCGCTCTACGTGCCATGCCTTGACCTGCCTCCTGCTACTTGCCGGCCTTGACGCCGTACTTGGAGCGACCCTGCTTGCGCTGGGCCACGCCCGCGGCGTCGAGAGCGGCGCGGATGATCTTGTAGCGAACGCCGGGCAGGTCTTTCACCCGGCCGCCCCGGATGAGCACCACCGAGTGCTCCTGCAGGTTGTGACCGATACCCGGGATGTAGGCCGTCACCTCCATGCCGTTGGTCAGGCGGACCCGGGCCACTTTCCGCAGAGCCGAGTTGGGCTTCTTGGGCGTGGTGGTGTACACACGGGTGCACACACCCCGCTTCTGCGGCGCGCCCTTCAAAGCGGGCGTCTTGGTCTTCTTGGCCAGATCCTCCCGGCCCTTCCTGATCAACTGATTGATCGTCGGCACGTATGCTCCTCAGTCACGCTGACACTTTTCGCGTCGGGCTCGCTCGCCGCAGCCGGGCAGGCCTGAGCCGGCCGGGCCCAGCCGCGACGGCGAAGTATAACAAAGGCACTCTGGGGCTGCAACACACGCACGGCGCGCTACAGCCCGACACCCTCCTCCTCGTCCCCGTGCCCGCCGGGGACCTCCAAACCACCGACACCGGCCGCATCGTCGCCCTTGAGGGTCAGACCCCGGTCGGCAAGCCGGGCCCGCACCTCTTCCAGGCTCTTCTGCCCGAAGCCCGAGATCCGCAGAAGCTCGTCGGGCGTACGCACCAAGAGGTCACCCAGAGTGTCGATGTCCTCGCGGGAGAGGACCGAGCGCACGTAGGTGGGCAGATCGAGGTCGTCGAGGGGGGTCTCGGCATAGTCGTCGCCGTCACCACCGGGAAAACCGGTAAGCTGCGCCCACGCCTCCTCCGGGGTGAGGGCCCGCCCCTCCTCGCCGCCGTCCCCCCGGCCGTGGCCGGGTTCTCCGAACAACGCCTCCGCCGCCTGGCTCACGGATTTGCGCCTGGGTACGATGTCGATGTTGCGGTACCGGCGGAGCCCGGTGGCCGCCGGGATGAGCTTG
>JAMDDA010000020.1 GCA_023488925.1 Actinomycetota bacterium | reverse complement strand
GTCACCCGCCTGCGCCGCCCCGGTCGTCACCCGCCTGCGCTCCCACTTTACCCATCTGCCCCCGGGAGTGAGTCTTTCGGCCCCGCGACGAGACCAAAGGACGGCCACCACGCCGGGCGGCACACGGAGACCGCTGGGCAGACTATACGAAGATCTGGGCGTGGAGGGTGCGGGCGCGGTCGCTGACCCGCTGCAGGCTCTCGCGGACAACCCGGTCGGCCAGACTCAGACCGCCGCAGGCGAGCAGCTTGGTCTTGAGGCAGATTTCGTAGGTCTGCAGCGCCTTGATGAGTGCGATCGGGTTGGCACCCGCGGCGGGCTCCACCCGCACGGCGCCCGCGCTGTCCACCGTGATGGGTATGCCCTGGGCGTCGGCGTGGGCGTTCAGGCAGGCCGTGAGCTCCTTGTGCCGTCTCGGACTCGTGTAGAGCCGGGCCGTGTCCAGCTGCGCTTGCGCCAGCTCCAACACCAGCTCGGCCAGGGCGCGGGCGGGTTCTTCCTCTCGGCCCGCGAACATACTGAAGCCGGCGTAGCCTTCGTAGTCGGAGGGGGCGATGACGCCGCCCGCCAGGGCCAGGGCCTGTTGTCGTGTCACCAGCGGGCCGGCTTCCACCCGGAAGTGGTCGAGGAACAGGTGCACCAGCTCCGGATCGAACTGGCGCCCGCGGTTGTCGCGGAGCTCGGCGAGAACGTGCTGCGGGGTCAACGCAATCCGGTAGTTGCGGGTGGAAGACATGGCATCGTAGGCGTCGGCGATGGCGAGGATTCGGGCGGCCAAGGGGATGTCGTTGCCGGCGAGCCCGTCCGGGTAACCGTGGCCGTCGTAGCGCTCGTGATGGTGGCGGACGGCCGCCAAGACCTCCTCGTGGCGCATCACCGGGCGCAGGATGTCCGCGCCCAGAACGGGATGAGTCTTGATCACCTCGAACTCGGCGTCGGTAAGGCGACCGGGCTTGAGCAGGATGGCGTCCCGTACTCCGATTTTGCCTATGTCGTGGAGGAGGGCTCTGTTCGCGAACTCGACCAGGTCGTGGTCGGGCATCCCGGCGAAAAGGGCCAGCGCGACCGCGTAGTCCCGGACCGAGCGCGAGTGACCGAAGGTGTACGGGTCGCGAGCGTCCACGGCCCGGACCAAGGAGCTGACCAGGCCGAGGTATCCGCGTTTGCGGTCCTCCTTGATGCGGGCCTGGTAGATGGCGATGGCGGCCTGCTTGCCGAAGGCCGTGAGTAGGTCGAGGTCCGCCCGCGTGAACCCGTCCCCACCCCTTTGGTTGGTCAGGTTGAGCACGCCGCACAGCTCGCCCGCACGCTCGAGGGGCACGGACAGGCCGTCGCGGACGTCGCTGCGGTGAATTGGCTCATCGCCTTCCCCAGGCGGTTCCCTGCCGCTCACGAGGAGCAGAGGCTTCCGTTTCTCGGCCACCCAGCCGGCAATGCCCGTGCCGATGGGTATGCGCAGACCCCGGCCGACCTCAGGAGGAAAGTCGGTGGAGGCTCCAACGATCAGGTCGCCGGAGTCGTGATCCACCACCAGGAGCGACCCCGATTCGGCCTTCAGCAGCTCGCGGGCGGTGCGCAGGATCGCGGCGAGGATGGTATGGAGGTCGTGCTCGGAAATCAGGAGATCGTTGATCTGGAGAAGCGCAGACAGGAACTCGGTGTCGGGGGTGACGGTGCTGTCGGGGATTTCGTGGATCTGAGCGGATTCCTCGCTTCTCGCGTCGGCGAGACTGAGGTGTGGCTTCTCTTCGCCACGGGCCACCGCTTCCACCACTCCTTCCTCCGTCGTGATCCGCCGACCGTAGGGCCGCCATGAACGCCTTTTTTCGTATCGGTAGAAAGCATGAGGAGCTTGAGGGTTTCCCCGGGTCGGGATCCGGGTTGACTCCCGGAAGGAAAGCGCCGGTGCCTGGTGAAGATATTTCCAAGGTCTGGAGAGGATGGGGTGCGGTCTTGCGTGCGAAACAACCGGCGAACACGTTCGAGGGACGCCCGGAGGGCATGAATCCGGAGCAGTTCGACAGGCTGCGGCGCGCGCGGCTGGAGAGCGGCCTCTCCGTCTCGGCGATCGCCGAGGCCATGGACGTACGCCCCGCATACCTCGAGGCTCTGGAGAGGGGCGAGCTGGGGAGGCTCCTCGGACCGGCGTACGTGCGCAGCATCGCAGTGCGTTACGCTGTCTGCCTTGGCCTGGATCCGGAATCCGTGGCCGACGACGGTCCGGACTCGGCCGTCCCCGCAGATCAGGGTCGGCCGCCGGAGACAGGCGCGGGGCGCGGGGAGCGCGCGTCGGCTTCGGCCTCGCGGCCGCCCGGGAATGGCCGCCGGAGGGCCGTCCCGCCGCGCCGGGATGGGTCCCGGGTGCGGCGCGTCGTTGTTGTCGGGCTCTTGGTTGTGGGGTTGCTCATTCTCGCCGTGGCGGCCGGCCTGCAGCTCGGTGTCGTGGACATAGGGGGCGCGCGGTTCTTCAGGGGCGGGGTCGAGACGACTGCTTCCGCGACTCCGATCCCGTCGGGCCCGACCGTGCCGGCCGCGACCGGCGCTGCGGTCGGCGCACCTGCCTCGGAGGCCGCGGCCGCCGCTGCGCCGGCGACCGCGGCCTCGGCGACGACGTTGCCGGTCCTCGAGGAGACCGGAGAGAGACGGGCCGCGGGCGGGGTCGCTTCCCGGACTACCACCGTGCCCGGTTCGCCGTCGCCCGGGGCGTTCACGCTCGTCTTGACTCCGACGGCGGAGGTGTGGTTGGAGATCCGCGACGAGACCACGGGCAGGGCGCTGTTCGTGGGCAACCGGCCGAAGGGCGAGGTTCTGCGGTTGCAGGCCGAGGGACCGGTGACCGCGGTGGTGGGTCGACCCGAGGTCCTCGAGGTCAGTCTCGACGGGCGTCCGGTAGCCGCACCCAACGTTCAGCGGTGGCGCGTGACCGGGGAAGGGGTGGAGGCTCGGTAGGAGGCGGCCCTGGCCGCTCCACCCGGCTCGGCCTGCCCCGGGAGCCGGGGATCCCCCGGGTCTTCGTGCCCATTCGTTCCTGCCTCGTGTTTTCGTGTGTCGAACGATTGACTTCGGTGGAGGCGCGCGACTATGCTGGAGGGGGCGGAACGGGCCGGTGTGAGCCGCCGCGCCCGCGTACCTCGGTACCAGCCAGGCGAGGGAGGAGGTAAGGAGAGGATGAGGCGACCCCCGATTCTGGGCGCCGTGGTATTCCTGGCCGCCTTGGTGACGTTGGCTTTCGCCGTACCGGCGTGGGCAGTGCCTGCCAGGGACGGAAAAGGGCTCCCGCGTGACCCCGACAAACCCAACCCGCTGGCTTACAAGGCCCTCATGAAGGCGGAGAAGCAGGGCAACCCCGTCTTCCACCATCGGCACCGGCAGAAAGGGGGACTGGGAGTGGCCGACGTCGCCACCGACCGCGTGCTCACCATCCTGGTGGAGTTCGCGGGTGACGATGTGGTCGACGGGCGATTCACCTCGGGTCCGCTGCATAACCAGCTGCCCAAGCCCGCTGCGGGCGACAACACCAACTTCTGGGTTCCGGATTTCAACCCGGCGCACTACCAGGACATGCTCTTCAACAAAGATCCTCTGGCCAAGTCCATGTACAACTACTACCTGGAGCAGTCGGGTGGGGTGTACGCGGTCGACGGCCAGGTCTACGGCTGGGTGCAGGTGCCCCACTCCGAGGCGTACTACGGCGCCAACGACGAGAACGGCAACGATCGGGCTCCCCAGCAGCTCATCATCGATGCGGTGCAGGCGGCGGGCAACTCGATCCCCTGGGCCGATTTCGACGTGGAGGACCCCTACGATCTCGACGGCGACTCGAATTACGCCGAGCCCGACGGCTTCGTGGACCACGTGCAATTCGTCCATGCCGGCGCCGATGAGTCCGCCGGCGGCGGCGCCCAGGGGTCGGATGCCATCTGGGCGCACTCTTCTTGGGTCTTCTACCCGGGCGGTGATCCCTGGGGGATCGGGGGCGCTCCGACGGCGGATCCGAACGTCTGGGTCGGGCCCTATACCATCAACCCGGAGGACGGCACAATCGGTGTCTTCGTGCACGAATTCGGACACGACCTGGGCCTTCCCGACCTCTACGACACCATCTACAGCGGCGAGGCTTCCACCGGCTTCTGGACCCTGATGTCGAGCGGCTCCTGGCTCGGCGCGCCCGGTCAGCCGCTGGGGACCTCTCCGGCCAACCTGGGCATCTGGGAGAAGTGGGCTCTCGGTTGGGCCGATCTGGCCGAGGTCTCGGCCGGTGACCGGCAGAAGTCGTTCACGCTGAAACCGGCGGAAGCTCCGGGCGCAGCCAACAAGGGTGTGCGCGTCAAACTGCCGAGTTACCTGGTCACGACCACGCTCAACACCCCCCATTCCGGTGCCGGCGAATGGTACTCCGGCAAGGGTGACAATCTGAACAACACGTTGGAACGCACGGTGACCCTCACCGGGTCCGACACGCTTACGTTCTGGACCTGGTACGACATCGAAGAGGGCTGGGACTTCGGTTCGGTCGAGGTGTTCGACACAGGCTCGAACCAATGGGTCACTCTTCCCGGCAACATCACCACCACCGCCGATCCCTACGGGCAAAACCCGGGGAACGGGATCACCGGTTCGAGCGACGGTTGGGTGCAGGCGGTGTTCAGCCTCGCCGGGTACTCCGGTGACACCAAGATCCGTTTCCGCTACTGGACCGACGTGGCGGTGCAGGGTCTCGGTTGGACCATCGACGACATCACCATCACCGACGGCGGCGGCGGCGTGATCTTCTCCGACGACGTGGAGGGAGGGCCGGCCGACTGGGCGAGCTCGGGCTGGAGCATCATGAGCGGCACCATTTCCCGCTGGGCCACCCACTACTACCTGGCGGAGTGGCGGGAGCCGATCGGTTTCGACCGGAGCATGATGAGCTGGTACAACTTCGTCGCCGGTGATACCGCCGAGTTCTTCCGGGCGAACCCAGGCCTGCTGGTTTGGTACCGCACCACGGAGTTCCCCAACGGAGAGAACTGGGTGGGCGAACACCCCTGGCGGGGCTTCCTGCTGATCGTGGACTCCAAGCCGGGGTGGATTCCCGCCAAGGGCGTGCATGACCCGGTGTTCCTCTATTACCGGTCGCTGGTGTCGCACCTGCCGGGTCTGCCGGCGCGCACCCGCATCAACTTGGCCGACGCCACCTTCGGTGTGGGCATGACCTACGGGGACCGGCTCAAGAGCTACTACGGCATGCGGGCGACCATCCAACTACCCAAGACACAGCAGACCGCCGTGTTCGACGATCGCAAAGAGTGGGTCGATCGGTTCTGGGAGCCGTACTTCCCCGTGGATATCTACGGATTCCTGCTGAACTCGATCAACAGCGTCGATACACCGACCTACGGCGTGAGCATCCAGGTGCTGAAGCGCCTGCCGTACTACGGCGGAGGCCGGGTCGTGGTGAACTTCTCTTCGCCGGTGTTCTGACAGGTCGCCCGCGTCTCCGCTCTCGGCGGAGCCGCGGGTCGGGGAGGGGAACGATGCATGGGGAGCCGGAAGAGGCGGCACGGCCCGATCCGCACTTCGGCCGACTGCGGCCGCTCTCGGGCGAGGCCGGCCGCAGCGGTCCGCCGGGCGCGGCGTGGGACGTCGGCGGACCCGCGGGCACGGCCTGGGACGTCGGCGGACCCGCGGGCACGGCGGCCGCCCGGTACCGGTGGACCGCCGAGATCTTGCGCACCGCGGGAACGCCGTTTGCCGCCCTGCGGGCCGCGCGGGAATCACAGGGTCTGGCGGTGGCGGACCTGGCGACCCGGCTCGAGGTTCGCCCCTGGTATCTCGAGGTCCTGGAGGACGGTCACCCGGAACGTCTGCCCGGACTGGGCTATGCCCGCGGTCTGGTGTGGCGTCTGGCCGTGCAGCTCGACCTGGACCCCGATCTGATGGTGGAGGAAGCCCACCTGCCGGCGTTCTTCAATGTCGACTGCCTGCTCGGGTCGCGCCGGCTCGGGGAGTCGGCGTCTGCGGACCAGGGCCGCCGGGCTTTGCCCGCGGCCCTGGTAGTCGCTGCGGCTCTGGTACTCGGCGCTCTGGCGCTCCTCCTCTTCTTGCGCTGACGGCTCTTTGGCTGGCCGGGCTCTTCTTGTAGCCGGAGCGGTCGTCGCGTATGCTCTCCCCACTCATGGAGACACCGGAGCCCTCCTCGGAGGTCCTCGAGACGGTCGAGCTCAGTGACTATCTCAAGGTCATCCGAGACCGCAAGTGGATCATCGTCTTGTCGGTGGCCGTTACGGTCGCCGCCGTTGTCGCCGCTTCCTTGCTGACTACCCCCAAGTACCGGGCAACGGCCTCGGTGCTCTACAAGCCGAGCAATCTCGACACCGCTCTGTTCGGAGCCCGCGTTTTCGAGATCCGCGACCTCCCGCGCGAGCTGCAGACCGGTGCCAACCTCGTGAAGGTCACCGAAGTCGCCGACAAGGTGAAGCAGGAGCTCGGCTCCTCCCGCGCGACGGGCGAGCTCCTGAAGATGGTCGAGGTGCAACCCCAGGGCCAGACCAACATCATCAGCATCACGGCCACGAGCATCTACCCCAAGGAGGCGGCCGAGCTGGCGAATGCATTCGCGGTGCAGTTCGTGGCCTACCGCAAGGATGCCGACCAGGAGGCGCTGAAGACGGCTTACGAGCAGCTGGATGCGGAGAAGAAGCAGCTCCAGGCCCAGCACGCGGACGCGGAGCGCATCGCGCTCATCGAGGGCAAGATGAAGGATCTGCAGATCCTCGAGTCCATGCAGACCGGAGGATACGAGGTCGTGCAGGAGGCCGTGATCCCGGGCTCTCCCTACACGCCGCAGCCCGTGCGGAACGGGGTGCTCG
Source organism: Actinomycetota bacterium (assembly GCA_023488925.1). Lineage (GTDB taxonomy): Bacteria > Actinomycetota > Thermoleophilia > RBG-16-64-13 > RBG-16-64-13 > JAMDDA01. The sequence continues at coordinate 807 of JAMDDA010000020.1, read as the reverse complement.
CTCTGGCGGTCGGCCTGGTGTTGGGCGTGGGGCTTGCCTTCCTGGTCGAGTATCTCGACCGGCGCATCAGGGACGAGGAGACTTTGGAGCGCGAGTTCGGCCTGCCCGTGCTGGCCAGCGTGCCGCTGGTGGGGAAGAAATGGGTGACCGAAGAGGGCAAGCGCTCCGCGGCGCCGGTCGGCTTTCTCCACCCGCGGTCGCCTTTGCTGGAATCGTATCGGCTCCTGCGCTCCAATCTCCGGTATTTCGAGGTCGACCGCGCCCTGCGCGTGCTCATGATCACCAGCGCTCTGCCGCAGGAAGGCAAGACCATCACCTCGATCAACTTGGCCTTGAGCTTGGCCTTCTCGGGCTCGCGCGTCATCGTGATCGAGGCCGACCTGCGCAAGCCCCGGCTGCACACCTATCTGAACCTGGGCAACGAGATCGGGGTTTCCAACGTCCTTGCGGGCACGCACACTTTCGCCGAGTCGATGCAACTCGTCCGGGTGGACGAATTCGCGCCGCCGGAGAGTCGCCGTACCGCCAAGGCATCTCCCGAGACCGCGCTCCTGCAGAAAAACCTGTACTGCATCACTTCCGGGCCGCTGCCCCCCAATCCGGCCGAGCTGACAGGCTCGACCAAGATGCTCGATCTATTGAGCAAGGCGGCGGATCTGGCCGACCACGTCATCGTCGACACGCCGCCGCTGCTGGCCGTGTCCGACGGCCTCAACCTGGCGAGCCACGTCGACGGCGTGATCTTGTCGGCCCGCATGCACTCCACCACCATCGACGAAGCGCGGGAAGTGCGTACGCTGTTGGAAC
>JAMDDA010000094.1 GCA_023488925.1 Actinomycetota bacterium | reverse complement strand
CGTCTTCCGTGAGACCCTCGATCGTCACGATGCTCGCGCCATCGGCTTGGGGGGCAAGCACCAGGCAGGCGTTGACCGGCAACCCGTTCATGATGACCGTGCAGGCTCCGCACTCGCCCTCGCCGCAACCCTCTTTGGTGCCAGTCAGGCCCACCTGGTCGCGTATGACATCCAGGAGGCGGTCCGCCGGGCTCACCGCGAGCTCATACAGGTCGCCGTTCACCGTGAGGGCGATCAGCCGCTTGTTCACGCCGCCACCTCCTCTTCTGCAACCTCTGCCAGCGCCCGGCGGACCACCACGTCGATCATGGCCAACCGGTACTCGGCCGTAGCCCGCACGTCGGTGATCGGCCGGGCCGAAGCGCAGGCCGCCTCTGCCGCCGCCCGGAGGGCGGCGCCGTCGAGCCGCCGGTCTACCAACACCTCCTCCGCCGGCCTCACCCGAAAGGGCACGGGCGCCACGGCCCCCAGGGCCAGGCGGGCTTCTTCGACAACACCCTCCGCGATCCGGAGAGCGACGGCAGTATTCACCAGGGGGATATCCATGGAGCGCCGGAGGGCGCGCCGGGCGTAGGCGGAACGCAGCCCCTGCGGCTCCTTGGGCAGGCGCACGCCGGCGAGAAGCTCGCCCCGGGCCAAGACCGTGGTGCCCGGTCCGGTAAAGAAGTCGGCCATCGGCACCTCCCGCGGACCGTTCGCGCCGTCGATCAAAGCGACAGCCTCGTACACCAACAAAGGAGGCGCGGTCTCTGCTGAAGGGGAGGCGTTGCACAGGTTGCCGCCCAGCGTGGCCAGGTTGCGCACCTGCCAGCAGCCCATCACCCCGGCGGCCGTGGCCAGAGCGGGGAAATACTCCCCGACGAGCGAGGAGCGACTGATCGTGGTCATCGAGGCCAGAGCCCCGATCTCGATCGCCCCCTCGGTATCGCGGATCTCGTCCAAGCCGGGGATCCGTTTGAGATCGACCACCAGGGCCGGGGCGATCTTGCCCAGCCGGCGCGCTACGACCACGTCGGTCCCGCCGGCGAGGGCCATGGCCCCTTCCACTTCGAGCAAAATGCGCCCTGCTTCGGCCAGACCGGACGGAGCGGCATACCCGAGCTCCCGCATCATCACGCTCCTCGCTTCGTACTCATCGAACCACTACTACCGGTGCCGCGGACCACTACTCGACTGCACCGGACACCCCAACCAGACCGACATACATCGCCGGGACCCGGTCCGCCGTCATGTCCAATCCCGCCCGGACCGTGTCCAGCTCGTCAAGGTCGAAGGCCACGGTCAGAACCGTCTCCTCCTTCCCCAGGACAAGCGTGCGGCCGTCCGGCCAGGCCACCACGCTGCCTCCGCTCAGTCGCTCACCCGTGCGTGGGTGCTCACCCACGGCGTTGACCACAGCGACAAAGACCTGATTCTCGATGGCTCGAGCCGCGGCCAGCACCTGGAAGCGAGCCATCAACCACTCCGGAGCCATCGTTGGGTAGACAATGACCTCCGCTCCCCGCAGACGGAGTACCCGCGCCGCCTCGGGAAAGGCAAGGTCATAGCAGATCTGCAATCCCACCCGCGCACCGCCGACGACAGCCAGGGAAAACTCACCACCCCGCCGCACCCGCGCTGCCTCGGGCGGAAAGGTGTGCATCTTCCGGTAGACACGTTCTCCGCTCACCCCCGGGCCGACGACCATACAGCTGTTGTAGAAAGCTCCTTCTTCCTCCAGGTACACGGGCACCAGGATCGGCGCATCCAGCTCGTGGGCCAGATCCGTACAGGCATCGACAGCCGGACCGCCGGTCACGTTCTCCGCACTCAGGGCCAGGGAGCCGATCGTCGAAGCGGGCCCGTCGAAGATGAACTCCGGCAGCACCACCAGGTCCGTCCACCGGCCCGAGACGCACCGATCGACCCGGGTATGCCACTCGGCCCGTAGCAGCTCTGCCGCCCGCTCGACGTTCCAGACTTTCTCCGCGAGCCCCATGCCCTTGATGAGGACCGGAGCCATCTGGACCAGAGTGACCGTGAAGCTTCGCATGGGGGTCAGAGTCGTCGATATGGCGGTGAGCCGCCGCGGCCCGCGGCTTAACGCCGCGGGCCGCGGCTGCCTGTCTCCGTCGCCTCTACTGCTCCCAGGTGGAGGCCGGGTAGAACTTGAGCTGCGTCCACTTGCCGTCTTTACCGATCATCGAGACGTAGCTCCCGGTGACGTTGCCGTGAGCGTCGAAATCGAGCGGCCCGGAAACGCCTTCGTAGTCGATGTCCTTGCCGGCCTTCAGCGCCGCCACGCCGTCTTTGAAGGTGAAGACCTTCTCGCCCGGAGGGTTCGATACGTCACGGTAGTTCTGGTTGATGGCTTCGCCGGTCGCCGCGCCACCTTTCTCCATGGCCAGGGCCATCACGATGATGGCGTCATAGGAGTTCGACTGGAAACCGCCCGTGGGCTCCGCGTTGAACAGTTCCTGGAAGCGCTTCGCCCAGGCCTGGAACTCGGGCGTCGAGGTCTCGGCGCTCGGCATCTCGGTCAGCACACCCTCCAGGGTGTCTTTTCCCACCAGGTCGAACATCTCCGGCACGGCGAGGTCCGAGGAGACCATCCACTTCCAGTTGTATCCCCTCTGCTTCGCGTCCTTGAGGAGCACGGCGCCCGATTCTTGCCCGGAACCCAGCCAAACGGCCTGCGGGTTCGCCGAGGCCACTTTCTTCAACTCGGCCGAGTAGGTAGGCTGTCGCGGGGTGAAGGGAACATCGACCACGATCTTGCCGCCGAGCGCTTCGAACTCCTTTCGCACCGCGGCCGAGATGCTCTGCCGACCCTCGTCGTTCTCGTAGATCATCCCGATCTCTTTATAGCCGTTCTCCCACAGCACCAGAGCGGCCACCTTGCCGTCGAACGAGTCCGAAGGCACGGTCCGGAACTCATAGTCGCCCCCGGTCTCGTCTAGCTTGGTAGTGCCGGCAGCCGGGGACGTCGCCATGACCTTGTTCTCCTTGGCGATAGGCCAAATAGCCAGGAGGATGTCGGAGATCGGCCCGTGAATGGCCACCACGCCGTTTGCTCCGATCAGTTTGCGCGCCCCTTTGATGCCTTCCTCCACCGAACTCCGGTCGTCCTCGGTGTACAGCTTGATCTGCTTGCCCAGTACGCCGCCCGCGGCGTTGACCTCGTCTGCGGCCATCTTGGCCGCGTTGAACCACGGGACACCGAAGGCTCCCATCTCGCCGGTGTACGAGGTGAGAATCCCTATGGGGATGTCACCACCCGACGGGGCTCCCGTAGAGGCCGTGCTCTCGTTTCCGGCAGCCGTGGTTTCCGTTCCGGGCGCCGCGGTCGTTGTCGTCGCTCCGCCCCCGCCGCAGCCGGCCAGGATCGCCAGCGCAAGCACGAGCATGAGGATCAGAAAAAGGTTGAATTCTCGCCGCCTCTTCATGAAACAAACCCCCTCAGACCTCGCAAGAAATCCGATTGTCTCGACACACATCCCGCGATCCAACCACCGTCCCCCCTGACTACTGACCCCTTTGCCGACAGCCTGTCCTCCTTTCTTAACAAAGCTCTCTCCGCCCCAGGAAAAGCGCTTCGAAGTTCTCATCCTCGAGAAAACCCTGCCCGGTGTCCGTGCGGATCACCGAACCCGACTCCAGGAAGTACACCCGGTCACAATGGCGGATGACGTCCCGGGGGTTCTCTTCCACCACCCAAATGACGCTCGTGCCTTCCTGGTTGATCTGCACGACGCTCTCGATCATGGCGGCCGTCACCTGCGGCGCGAGCCCCGAGGTAGGCTCGTCCAGGATCAGCAGTTTGGGCTCGAGCATGAGGGCGCAGGCCACCGCCAGCATCTGCCGCTCTCCCCCGCTCAACGTGCCGGCCCTCTGGCCTCGCCGTTCCTCCAGGATGGGGAAGCGCTCGAAGGCGCTTCTCATGGCCCGCGCGGGGTCCTTGCCCAGGTACCCGCCCATGCGCAGGTTCTCCTCGACCGTTAGATCAGGGAACACGTTGCGTTCTTGGGGCACGTAGCCCAGACCTAGCTCAGTCATCTCGAACGGCTGCAGGCCCACGGCGGGCCGGCCGGCGAAGACGATCTCACCGGCGATCACCCACAAGATGCGGGCCAGCGTCTTCATCAGGGTGGACTTGCCGGCGCCGTTGGCTCCGATCACGCCGACGATCTCTCCCTCACCGACCTCCATGTCGATTCCGTGGAGAACCGGGATACGCCCATACCCCGACTGGAGTGCATGTGTCTCGAGCAAACTCATGCCGCTCTCCCCAAATACGCTTCGATGACCTTCGGATCCGCCGAGACTGCGGCGGGCGTGACCTCACCGTGGGAGAGCACGTAGATCGTGTCGCAGAGCTCCATGATGAAGCTCAAGTTGTGGTCGATCACCAGCAGAGTCAACCCTTCGTGGCGCAGGCGCCGTAACAGATCGAGCAACTTGCCGCAGAGGGCCGGGTTGATGCCGGCGGCCGGCTCGTCCAAGAGCAGGATCTGGGGGTCCAACATGAGCTGGCGCACGAGCTCTACCATGCGCGCCTCCCCGGCGGACAGGTTCACCACCAGCTCGTTGCGCCGGTCGACCATGCCGATCGTGTCGAGAAGCTCGAGGGCCTTGCGGCGGTGCGCCTTCTCCTCGGCGCGCACACGCGCTCCGCGCAGAAGGCCGCGGAACACCCCCTCCCCCTTCTGCCGCAAGGGAGACACCATCAGGTTCTCCATGATCGTCATCTGCGGGAACCCATGAGGGGTCTGGAACGTGCGGGCCACGCCCTTCCCGGCGATGGCCCAAGGCGCAGCGTCGCTGATCTTCTCGCCCCGAAACCAGACCTCCCCCTGGTTGGGCGGATAGACCCCGGCGATGACGTTGAACAGCGTGGTCTTGCCCGCTCCGTTGGGACCGATCAGCCCCGTGATCGAGTCGGCCTCCACTGAGAGCGTACAGTCATGAACGGCGCACAGGCCCCCGAAGTACTTGGTAACGCCCTTCACCTCGAGCATGACGACCCCCTACTCCACCACTCGTTTGGGACTGACGGCCTGCGCGGTGCTCTCGGCGACCGGAACGGCCTTGGTGTCAACGTAGTGGCGCTCGGGCAGAATGCCTCGCGGACGGAAGCGGATGATCACGATGAGAATCAGTCCCATGGCGATCAACCGGGACGCGGCCAGCACGGAGGCAAGGTCCGCCGAAGCCTGGAAGAAGCGGGTGAGTTCCTGCGCGGTGACGAGCACCGCAGTACCCACCAGGGCACCCACGTAGTTACCGGTGCCGCCGATTACCAAAGCGATCCAGACGGTCCAGGTCACCTCGCTGACGAACATCGTCGGCACGATCAGGGTAGCGAAGCTCACGTAGAGAGCCGCGGCAAAACCCGACACGGCGCCGCCGAGCACGAACGCCTTGATACGCAGCTTGGTGACGTTCTTGCCCACGGAGAGGGCCACCTGCTCGTTCTCCCGGATGGCCCGAAGCGCGCGACCGAAAGGACCCCAGTGTAGCCGGGAGAGAATCAGGAACAGGATGAAGAGCACGGCCAGGGACAGGGCCATGAAGAAGTATTGATACACGTCTCCGCTCGCGAACGCGCCGCGGAACGGTTGGCGCAGGTTGTTGAAACCAACCACGCCGTTGGTTAGCCAGTCTTCGTTGGTGAAAACCGCCCGTAGCACCTCGGCCGCCGCATAGGTGGCGATGGCCAGATACTCGCCACTCAGCCGGAGTGCAGGAAGCCCCACCAGGAACGAGAAGAGTCCCGCAGCGACGGGCGCGGCGATGAAGCCTACCCAGAGAGGCATGCCCAGGCCAATGGAGTAATGGGAAAGCTCCGAAGGTGGAGGGGCGGTGGTCAGGACGAAGGCGTAGGCGCCCACCGCGAAGTAGCCGACGACGCCTAGATCGATCAGGCCCGCCACCCCGAATTTCAGATTCAGCGACAGCGCCAGGATGCCGTAGATGGCGATGATCGTGACGATCCCCGAGATGAACAGCCCCAGGTTGAGGTTACCCACGGGAAACACCTCCGAAGATGCCCTGCGGGCGCACGACCAAGACGAGCATGATCACCATGAAGGCGACCGCGGATCGATACGCCGGCGGGAGCCAGATGACGCTCAGGTCCATGCTCAGGCCGATGAGCATCGCCCCCACCATGACCCCGTAGATACTGCCCAGCCCGCCGAGTACCGCCGCGGACAGGATCACCAGGATGATGGCCCACCCCATGTCGGTGTAGACCGTCCCCTGGATCCCCATGAGGATGCCGGCCAGACCCGCGAGGCCGGAGGCCAGGATCCACACCAGCGCCGCCACCCGCGATGTGTTGATCCCGCGGACGCGAGCCAGATCGTATTCGCTCGACATGGCACGGACGGCCATGCCCGCGCGCGTGCGGGTCAGGAAAAGGTGGAGAGCCACCGCCGAGACGATCGCCACGACGATGATGAAGATTTCGACGGTGGAGACGAGCGGTTCGCCCGCGATGCTGAAGAAGCGGGGCTCGGGCAGGATGAAGGCCTTCGGCCTCGTTCCGAAGATCGCCTCGAGCGAGCCATGGATCACGTATGCCAGGCCGACGGACGTGAACAGCAGGTAGAGCGGCCCGTGGCCACGAATCGGGTTGAATACGATCCGGTGGGACGCCCAACCCAGGACGGCCGTCGACGCGATGGCCAGCACCGAGGCCACCACGAGGGGCAGGCCGATCATCGCGTAGAACAGATACCCCAGATACGCGCCCAACGCCACCATCTGCCCATGCGCGATGTTGAGGAAGTTGTCGACCCTCCTGATCATCGAGAACCCCACCGTGCCGAGCAACAGGATGGTGCCTGTCACGAGGCCGAAGACCACGTACTGCAGGTATTGCACTCTAGGAACCCCCTCCCCCATCGTGACCGTCTGCTCCAAACCGGACCCCACCGAGCAAGAAACAGGCGGCCTCGAGGACCCCCCCGGCCACCGCCAGTGCCTTGTCGGAAACCGTGAAGCAATGCTCCCGGCAGGCACGTGGATCCACGTCGCCCACCTTGAAACCCTCCGTGACTTCGAGACCCTCGCGGACAAGGCCACGCAGAATGCCGTCGATGGCGGACACGACCGGCTGCCCGGCGACGGTGCCCACCACTTCGCCTTCGGCGCCCCGGTCGCCGATGCGGCGGCGGGCGGCAAAGCGGCCCGCCGCCGGAGCCCGCAGCACACGCTCGGCACCCTTGCCGCCGACCTCTCCGGGGACGCCCGTGTTGGGCAGAGCCTCGCCCTGATAGATCACCCGCCCCAGGGTGTGACCCCGCATCGTCTCGACCACCGCGTGGACGTCCCGCCCGGCCACGAAGCCCGGCCCCAGGGCCACCACTGCCGGTGCGTGGTCTCTGGTCGTCCCCAGGTTCCGTTTCGCCAAGATGGCGTCCACCAGGAGGTTCAGGGGCAGCTCATGCCGGATCTCCGCCGTCGGGTCGACCACCACGGGGATTCGACCGGCCTCGATCGCCGCCAGGGCCTCGCGGGCTCCCTGCACCAGGATCCCTTCGAGACCCTCCACTTCGGTCCGCCCCTCGTAGACCGCCTCGGCGAAGGCCACCGTGCGGCGCACGACCGCCGGTTGCGGAATCTCTGTCATGACCACTCCAAAGCCCGCACGGTGAAGCCGGAGAGCCACGCCGCTCGCCAGATCTCCAGCGCCGCGGATGAGGGCAAGGGGCTCACCCGGCATGACCGCACCCCTTTCCGGATTTGTCCGCGACGCTCGACCCGAAGGATTCCCCCCACTCGACCAAAGCCAGTCCCTCCCCGAACACCTCACCACCCTT
>JAMDDA010000165.1 GCA_023488925.1 Actinomycetota bacterium | reverse complement strand
GATCGCCATCCTGGCGCAGACCACCCAGAGCCTGGCAGCCTTCGAGGAGTTAGTGGCAGAGGTCGTGCACACCCGGCTGGCCGGGGCGATGGAGATCAGCGTTCACAACACCATCTGCAGCGCCACCGAACGGCGGCAGGCGGCCGCCGTGGCCATGGCCGCGGCGGTCGACGTCGTCCTGGTGGTGGGGGGAAAGAACTCCGGGAACACCACCCGGCTCGCCGAGCTCTGTGCGGCGGTGCAACCGCGCACCCACCACATCGAGTCGGCCGAGGAGATCCGTGCCGCATGGCTCGAGGGCGCGGCGATCGTGGGCATCACCGCCGGAGCGTCCACGCCGCCCGAACAGATCGAAGCGGCCGCGGCTCGCCTGAGGGAGTTGGTTCCGTGAACCGGCGGCGGGCCCTGCCCCGGGTGGCCATCGTCGGCTATCCGAACGTGGGGAAATCGACCCTCTTCAACCGCCTGACCGGCACCCGGGAGGCGGTCGTGGCGCCCGAACCCGGGGTCACCCGCGACCGCAAGGAAGGCCGGGCCGAATGGAGCGGCCGCTGGTTCGCCGTGGTGGACACGGGGGGCATCGACCTGCAGGCCGGGGGACCCCTCTCCGACCAGGTGCGCGACCAAGCCCGCCAGGCCATCGCCGAGGCGGCCGCGGTGATTTTCTTGGTGGACGGCAAGTGCGATCTCGGGCCTCAGGAGCACGAGATCGCCGACCTCTTGCGCCGCAGCCGCGTCCCGGTGATCCTGACGGTCAACAAGATCGACACACGGACCGCGGAAGAGAGGCTGCACGACTTCTGGAGTCTCGGGCTGGGCGAGCCCGTAGGTGTGTCCGCCGAGCACGGCTTGGGCATAGGCGACCTCCTGGATGCCGTCGTGCGGAATCTGCCGGAAGAGGACGAAGAAGTTGCCGAGTCCGCGGCCGTCAATGTGGCCGTCGTCGGCCGACCCAACGTCGGCAAGAGCTCATTGGTCAACGCTCTCCTGGGGGACGAACGGGTCATCGTCTCGCCCCTCCCGGGCACGACTCGGGACGCCATCGACACCCTGGTGGAGTATGAAGGCCGGCTGGTCAACCTGGTGGATACGGCCGGGCTGCGGCGCAAGGGGCGACGCGCCGGCACCGACGTGGAGTATTACAGCTCTCTCCGCACCATCAAGGCCCTGGAACGCAGCGACGTCGCCCTGGTGGTGGTGGACGCTTCCGAGGGGTTGGTAGACCTCGACCTGCAGGTGGCCTACGAAGCCCAGCGCGCCCATTGCGCCACGGCCGTGCTCTTCAACAAGTGGGACCGGTCGATCACCGATCTCGCCGCGGCCACGGCCCGCATCTACGGCAAGGTGCAGATGCGCCCCCCCTGGCTCACGGTCTCCGCCCTGACCGGCCGGAAAGTGGGAGAGGTCCTGCCCCTGGCCCTCGCTCTCTACGACCGCTACAGTGAACGCATCCCCACGGCGGAGCTCAATCGTTGGCTGCAGGAGATCCGGGCCCGCCGCGACCCGCCGCAGAAAGGGGGGAAGGCGCTCAAGCTGTTCTACATGGTGCAATACGAACACTCGCCTCCCCGCTTCAAGGTGCAGGTGAACGCCCGGGCGCTCCTCACGCGCAGCTACGCCTATTTCTTCGAGAACCGCTTGCGGGAGGCCTACAGCCTTTGGGGTATCCCGCTTATCATAGACTTCGAAGGAAAGGAGGAGCGATACTCGTGACGGCGGTCGGCCTCATCGTGCTGGCCTATCTCGCCGGCTCCTTGTCGCCCAGCGTTTTCCTGGGTCGACTCCTCAAGGGCATCGACGTGCGTGAGCAGGGCAGCGGCAACGCCGGCACCACGAACGCCTTCCGCGTGCTGGGTACCCGGGTGGGCGTCGCCGTGCTCGCCGGCGACGTGCTGAAAGGCTTCTTGCCCGTGCTCTTGGCCCGCTCGCTCTCGTCGCCGGTGGTGACCGTGCTCGTGGCTTTCGCGGCAATCGCCGGGCACAACTGGTCGGTTTTCCTGCGGGGCAAGGGGGGGAAGGGCGTGGCCACCGGAGCCGGCACGCTGCTCGCCATGACGCCGGTGATCTTGGCGGTGCTCGTCACCTGCTTCCTGGTGGTGCTGGCGACCACGGGCTTCGTTTCCCTGGCCTCACTCACCGCCGTCGTGCTCTACCCGATTCTCGTGATCGCCACCGACCAATCGCTGCCGTACGTCGTCTTCGCCCTCGTCGCCTCCGGGGTGGTGGTCTTCGCCCACCGCGGGAACATCGCCCGCCTGGTGCACGGGCAGGAGCGGCGCACCCGGCTGCCTTGGCGGCGGAGCAAGAAGGGAGGTCCGCCTTCATGAGCTCGGCAAGACCGGAGAGGAGCTCCCCTCTCGAGCCGACGTCCGCCGAGCCCTGGGTACCCCGGGGCGGCGCGACCTACCGGGCCGCCGTGGTGGGTGCGGGGAGTTGGGGTACAACCATGGCCCGTCATCTGGCCCTGTGCGGCCTGGACACGGTCCTCCTCTGCCGCCGTCTCGAGCAGGCGGCGACCATCACCGAGACCCACCGCAATCCCGACTATCTCCGCACGGTGCAGCTCCCGGTGACGCTGCGCGCGGGCGTCTACCCCGGATACGACCTCTCGGCCGTCGATCTGCTGGTGATGGCAGTCCCCAGTAGGGGTTACGCCGACGCCGCACGCCGACTGGCCCCTGGCCTGCCCCGCGGCGTGGGTGTCTTGAGCCTGACCAAAGGCGTCGAACCGGGCACTCTGCGCCGCTTCAGCGAAGTGCTCGCGGAGCTCTGGGCAGCGGCACTTCCCCGGGTGGCTGTTCTTTCCGGCCCCAATCACGCGGAGGAGGTTGCCCTCGACCAACCCACGGCCGGCGTCATCGCCTCCTGCGACGAAGCCTTCGCCCGGACTCTGCAGCAGCTTCTCAGCAACGAGAACTTCCGTCTATATGTCAACACCGACCTGGTCGGGGTCGAGTTGGCGAGCGCCGTCAAGAACATCATCGCTCTCGCCACGGGCATGAGTGACGGCGTGGGCTACGGCGATAACGCCCGAGCTGCCTTGATGACGCGGGGAATCGCCGAAATGGCTCGGCTGGGCCTGGCTCTGGGCGCCCAGCCGCTGACTTTCGCCGGCCTGGCCGGGATGGGAGATCTGGTGGCCACCTGCACCTCGCGTCACAGCCGGAATCGCCTGGCGGGGGAGCTCATCGCTCGCGGCCGTTCGCCCGAGGAGGCGGAGCGGGAGATGGGCATGGTGGCCGAAGGTTTGACCGCCGCGCCGGCCGTCCTCGCACTCGCTCGGAGGCTTGGGGTCGACATGCCCATCACCGAGAATGTGGTGGCCATCATCCGCGGCGAGAAGGACGTCCTCGCCAGCGTGCGCGACTTGATGCTGCGCGAACCCCGCTCCGAGCACCATTGAGGCCGACCCGCGGTCGCGCGGCGCGCTGTTTCCCGGTGTCCGCCCCCGTCACCTACCCGCGTTCCCACCCCGAACCCGCGTGCTATACTGGCCCCTGCGTCGGGACGTGGCGCAGCCTGGTAGCGCATCCGGCTGGGGGCCGGGAGGTCGCCAGTTCAAATCTGGCCGTCCCGACTTTTCGCTTGTCTGGATGTTGGTCGCCGCTGTCCGCGGCCCGCTGAGCGCGCAGGGAGGTGATCGAGTGGCCAACGTGCTCACCATGTTCCGGCTCCTCGTCATCCCCGTCTTCATCTACTTCCTGGCCGGATCGCGGGAGGGGTCGGTCGTGGCGGGCGTGCTGTTCGCACTGGCTTCGGTCACCGATTGGCTCGACGGACAAATCGCTCGGCGCACCGACTCGGTGAGCGAGTTCGGTAAGGTCGCCGACCCTCTGGCCGACCGCCTGCTCATCGGGAGCGCCTTGGTCATTCTCCTCGTGCAGCATCGCCTGCCCACCCCGGCGCTCATGGCCGTTCTCGTACGCGACGCGTACGTCATGGCGGGTTTCTTCGTGCTCAACCGGCGGGGGATCACCTTGCCGGTGATTCTCCTCGGCAAGCTGAGCACCGCCGTCCTCCTGCTGGCGTTACTGCTGGCTATCTTGGGGGTACCGGCGGCGGTTTACGTCTTTTGGGGCGGTGTGGCCCTGTCGCTGCTCTCGGCCGCGGTGTACACCAAGCGGGGCATCCGCCAGTTTCGGCGGCCCCGGGCGGGGGTACTAGCCGGTCGGTAAACCAGCGCAAGGAGGCGGACTGTGCAGGCGGTGGTGATGGCCGGTGGCCAGGGCACCAGATTGCGGCCCTTGACTTCGAACCAGCCCAAGCCCATGGTCCCCATCGTCAACAAGCCGACCGCGCTGCACATCTTGGAACTCCTTTCCCGGCACGGCATCGACGACGTGGTGATGACCCTGGCCTTCCTGCCCCAGGTCATTCGGAACTACTTCGGCGATGGATCCGACCTGGGTATGCGCATCCACTACAGCGTGGAGGACTCTCCTCTGGGCACGGCCGGGTCGGTCAAGCACGCCCAGGAGAGCCTCGACGAAACCTTTCTGGTAATCAGCGGCGACGCCCTCACCGACTTCGATCTCTCCAGGATCATCGCGTTCCACCGCGAGCGGGAAGCCATGGTGACCATCGCGCTGAAGACTGTGGACAACCCGCTGGAGTTCGGCGTGGTGATCGTCGACGAAGAGGGCCGCATCGAACGCTTCCTGGAGAAGCCGGGCTGGGGACAGGTCTTTTCCGACACCATCAACACAGGCATCTACGTCCTGGAGCCCGAGGTGCTCGACCACGTGCCTGCCGGCACGCCCTACGACTTCAGCCACGAGCTCTTCCCGAAGCTCTTCGAGATGCACAAACCTCTGTACGGCATGCTGTGCGAGGGTTACTGGCAGGACATCGGTGGCGTGGACCAGTACCTGCAGGCCAACAAAGACGCTCTCGACGGCAAGGTGCGCCTGCGGATGCCCGGTGTCCGCCTGCGCGGCAACGTGTGGGTGGGGGAGGGGGTCAACCTCGACAGTTTGGCCAACGTCGAAGGGCCCGCTCTCATCGGAAACTACGCCAAGATCGATCTTTCGGCTACCATCGGCGCTCACACGGTTCTCGGGAACAACATCGTGATGCGGGCCGGGTCCCACGTGGCCAACGCGGTGGTGGGGGAGAACAGCTATCTCGGACCGGGGAGCCGAGTGCGGGGCGCGGTACTGGGTAACTCGGTGGACGTGCGCACCAACGCGGTGATCGCCGAGGGGGCCGTGGTGGGCGACCAGTGCTCGGTGGGGGAGAACTCCCTGGTCGGAAACCACGTCAAGATCTACCCTTTCAAGACCATCGAACCGGGGTCTTCCATCCGCTCCAGCATCATCTGGGAAACGCGCGGCATGAGCTCGCTCTTCGGAGCGAACGGCGTGCGTGGTCTCATCAACGTGGATATCACCGCTGAGATGGTCCTGCGCCTGGCCATGTCTTACGGCACGCTGCTGCACAAGGGGGTTTCGGTCAGCACCAGCCGCGATGCCCACCCGGCGAGCCGTGTGCTGAAGAGGGCCGTCATCGCCGGGTTGAACGCCACCGGCATCTCGGTGCGCGACCTGCGCATGGCTCCGCTTGCCCTCAACCGCTTCGACCTGAAGACAGGAGAGGCCGCGGGCGGCATTCACGTACGCATCGCCCCGGACAACCCGGAGGAAGTGGAGATCTTGTTCGCCGAGCCCCCCGGCATCCCCATCAGCGGCAAGACCGAACGGAGCATCGAGAACTACTTCTTCCGCGAGGACTTCCGGCGTGCCCTCCCCGACGAGATGGGCACCGTCTCCTTCCCGCCCAGGCTCGTCGAGACGTATGCCTCCGCCCTCCTGCAGAACTGGGACGTGGAGCGCATCGTCGAGAGGCGCTTTCGCGTGGTGCTCGACTATGCCCGCTCGCCCGTGTTCGGGATTCTTTCCCCGCTCCTCGACCGTCTGGCGGTGGAGGCAGTCACGGTCAACGCCCATGCACCCGCGGACACTTCCTCCCCCAACAGGCGGGCCGACGGGGGTGCGGGAGAGGAGAGGGTTCGCCGCCTGGTGCGGGCTGTGGAAGCCGATCTCGCCGTGATCTTCGACGCGTCGGCGGAGAGTCTCACTGTGTTGGACGAGGAGGGTCGCCGCGTAGCCGACACCGCCTTGCTGCTGTTGCTGATGCGGCACGTGTGTATCACGGAGGGCCCCGGGATAGTCGCTCTCCCGGTGTGCGTCACCCGCCACGCGGAGGAGGTGGCTCGAGCCTGCGGGGCCGACGTCATGCGCACCAAGATCGCACCGGCCGCCCTGCTGGCCGAGGCGGCGCAACCCCACGTGATCTTCGCAGCAGGTGCCGGCGGCCGCTACATATTCCCCCGCTTCCTCCCTTCGGCCGACGCCGCCCTCGGCCTGGGGAAAGTCCTGGAGCTCCTGGCAGCCGCGGGCATGCCTCTCTCGCAGCTGGTGACAGAAGTCCCCCCGGCGCACGTGCTCCACGAGGTCGTCCCCTGCCCCTGGCACATCAAGGGAGCGGTGATGCGCCGTATGGTCGAAGAGCTCAAGCACGAGCGCCTCTCGCTCTTCGACGGCATCGAGATCACACTTGGGGCGGGGGAGTGGGTGCAGCTGGTGCCCGATGCAGACGCGCCCCTCTTCCACATCTACGCCGAAGCCGACGACGCCTCCGCGGCGCAGGAGCTCTTGCGCAGCTACCGGGAGCACCTGCGCCGAGTCATCGAAGAGGAGAAAGAGAAAGGTCCGCGTGTCGCCTGACCCGGTGGCAGCATTTGCGCCAAGCGACGGCCGCGTACGCCCGACCCGCCGGCCGGGATCCTGCCGCGAAGAGCGTGTGCTATCCTAATCTTCTGCGAAATGCAGCCTGTTCACGGAGGGGCCCTTGACCGAGGTCCGTTCCCACTATCTGGCGTTGACGGTGGTTCTCTTTACCTTCGGGTTTCTCGCTGCGCTCGCGTACCGGTCCAATGTCGCCGTGAGCACCGCGGCGAGCTCCACCGATCGGCACGAGCAGCTCGTGCAGATCGTGGTGAACCTGGAGCACAAGAAAGAAAGCCTGCTGACCGCACTCGACCGGCTGCGCGAGGACATCGGCGAGCAGGAACGGGAGGAGGCCGCCCGGCGCGGTCTCTCGCAGAGCTACACAGCCGAGCTCGAGCGCCTGCGTATGCTGGCCGGACTCGTGCCTGTGCGGGGTCCCGGCGTGACCGTGACCCTGGCCGACAACCAGCAACCTCCGGAGAACGCCGTGGACGCCAACAACTACATCATCCACGACTACGACGTTCGCACCATCGCCAACGCCCTCTGGGTCGGAGGAGCGGAGGCCGTCAGCGTCAACGGGGAGCGGCTCGTGCAGTCTTCGGCCATCCGCTGCGTGGGTACCACCGTGCTGGTCAACAGCACGCGGGTCGGTTCACCCTTCGTGGTCTCCGCCGTAGGGGATCCGCAGGCGTTGCTGGACGCCCTCGAAACCGACAAAGACGCCCGCCTCCTGCTTCACGACTATGTGCGGGCCTTCGGTCTCAAGGTCACGGTCTCGCGGATCGACGAGGTGCAGATACCCGCCTACCGGGGGAGCCTCTCTCCCCGCTCCCTGCGCGCCGTGCAGAGCGGAGCGTCGTGAGGAGTTCCCGGTGATGTATTTCCCCCTGGTCGGTCTCTTTCTCGGGATCCTCGGCGGGTACCTGATCCGCTACGACGTCCCGCCGGAGTATGCCCGCTACCTCTCCGTCGCCGTGCTCGCCGCGCTGGACTCCACCCTGGGCGGGGTGCGGGCGCTGCTGGAGCGCACCTTCAACGACCGTTTGTTCATCACCGGCTTTCTGTCCAACACGATCCTCGCGGCGGTGATCACGTTTTTCGGAGATCG
>JAMDDA010000180.1 GCA_023488925.1 Actinomycetota bacterium | reverse complement strand
GGGTGAGGGGCGGGGCGGGCGTCAGAGGCGGGGCAGGCGTCAGAGGCGGGGCAGGCGTCAGAGGCGGGGCAGGCGTCAGAGGCGGGGCAGAGGGGCGCCGGGGCGAAGAAACCGGTCCCTGATGTAGCCTCGCACCTCGGGGCCGGTCTTCGGGCACAGGGCGAGGCCGGCGACGCCTCCGAGCAGGGCCAGAAGCAGGCCGAGCCCCAAGCGGAGGAGGAGCCGGTGGGGTGGGCGACGCGCTATGGTGTCTTCTGAGATCTGCATGGTGCTGTAATATCACATCAGCCCTGCGCGAAAACGCGAGGCGGGAAACCTTGGCGTGGAATCGCCACCCTCGGCAGGCCGCCTGTGCTTCGTGCAAGTGAAAGAGACGATGCGGGAGATCGAGGCGCGGTCGGCATGTCCAGGCGAGGCAGGATACTGGTACACACAGGCGACGGTAAAGGCAAGACCACGGCGGCACTGGGCACTGTCTTCCGCGCCGCGGGCCACGGCCAGAACGTCGCCATCGTTCAGTTCATGAAGGGCAAGTGGACCTACGGCGAAATCGCGGCCGTGCAGCGCTTCCCGAACATCTTTCTGGCCCGTATGGGCAGCGGCTTCACTTGGGAGAAGGAGGGCCTCGACGAAGACCGGGAGCTGGCCGCGCGGGCCTGGGCCGTCTGCCGGGAGCTGGCCGCGAGCGGCGACTACGACCTCCTGGTCATGGACGAGCTCAACTACGCCCTGGATTACGGGTTCTTGGACGTGGAGGAGGTCGTGCGCTTCTTGGAGCAGAAGCCCGCGGAGCTCTCCGTGATCATCACGGGGCGGAGGGCGAAGCAGGAGATCATCGACGCCGCCGACACAGTCACCGAGATGCGGGCGGTGAAACACGCGTTTCGCAGCGGGACACGGGCGCAGAAAGGCATCGAATACTGAAGGGGCGTCGAGTTCCAGAGGGGCGTCGAGTTCTGAACGGTCTGTCGACTCGGGCGGCCAGCGGGTTGCCCGAGTCGATACGGAAAGAGGCGGTAACGGACATGCACAGCACCAATCGAGGAGCCGATCTGCCGAGGCTCAAACTGGTGCAAAACCACCCGGATGTGGTGGAATTCCTGGCGAAGGCGGACGAGTACCTGGGGACCCTGGGCTACACCGAACACGGGGCGCGGCACGCCTCCTTGGTTGCACATATCGCTCACAACGTGCTCGAGCGCCTGGGTCACGGCGCGGACGTCTCCGAGCTGGCGGCGGTGGCCGGCTACCTCCACGATGTCGGCAACTTCATCGGCAGAGAGTCCCACCCGCAATCCGCAGCCGTCATCGCCTATCACGTCTTGCGCGAGCTGGGTTTCAACCCGGCCGAGTACGCCGTGATCATGGGCGCGATCGGCAACCACGACGAGCAGCTGGGTAACCCGCTGGACCCGGTGTCGGCCGCCCTCATTCTCGCGGACAAATCCGACGTGCACCGTAGTCGCGTGCGGGACCCGCGCACAACCGCCGAGGATATCCACGACCGCGTGAACTATGCGGCGGAACGCTCTTTCCTCAACGTGGACCCGGCGGGGCGCCGGATCACACTCGAGCTGACCATCGATACCACCATCTCCGGCGTCATGGAGTACTTCGAGATCTTCCTGTCGCGCATGATCATGTGCCGGCGGGCGGCGGACTTCCTCGGGTGTTCCTTCCAGATGGAGATCAACGGAGTCAAGATCTTTTAGGTGAGAGTCTTCGAGGCGAGAGGGCGGCGTATGGCACGGAGTGTTCCGACCGAGAGAGCACGGGCGATTCTGCAGCGGCTGGTGGAGCTCAACCGCGTGGGCAGCGGTCTGGGCCCGGGACCTCTGCCGCCGAACGACGAGGACGGCGAGTCGGGACTGGCGCTTACCCCCGTCCGGCGCCGGCGCTTGTACGAAGACGTGGTGCAGCAGCTCCAGAGCCTCATCGCTTCCGGCAGGCTCGAGCCGGGGGACCAGTTGCCCTCGGAGCGGGCTTTGGCCGACCAGCTGGCGGTGAGCCGCACCAGTGTTCGTGAGGCCCTGCGCATCTTGGAAGCTCGGGGCATGCTCGAGGCCAGGCCGGGGCAAGGGCTTTTCGTCAGAGGGCGGCGCACCGAGGAGATCGTGAGTATCCTCGCGGCTTATCTCGTGCGGGAGCGCGAGAGCTTCCTGGAGGTGCTCGACGTGCGGGAGGCTCTCGAGCGCAAAGCCGCCGAGCGCGCGGCTCTGCTGGCCACGCACAAGGACCTCGACGCCCTCAAGGCGGCAGTGGTGGCCATGCAGGAGGAGGTACTGGAAGGCAAACTGGCGCTCGATTCCGATACCGAGTTCCACCGCGCTCTGGGCGCCGCTTCGCGCAACGAGGTGCTCAGCCAGATGCTGGACACGGTGCTGGGTCTCATGACCCAAAGGCGCCGTGAGGTCTTCAACGAAAGCTACGGCGGCATCCTCATGCTTCATCAGCATGCAGGCATTTACCGCGCCATCAAGAACCGGGACGCCAGGTTGGCGGGAGAGTTGGTCTCTACGCATCTGCAGGAACTGGGCATGGCCGCCGGCCGGCCGCACCACGGTTACCCCGGAGTGGGTCACTGACCATGCAGGTGGCCTGGGCCACGACGCTCTTCGTTCTGGCGGGCCTCGCGGAGATCGGCGGCGGGTACATGGTTTGGCTGTGGTTGCGCGACGGTCGCAACCCTCTCCTGGGCGTGTTCGGAGGCCTTGTTCTGGTCCTGTACGGGATCATCCCGACTCTGCAGCCCGAGGGAACCTTCGGGCGGATCTACGCCGCCTACGGGGGCATCTTCATCGTGATGGCCACTCTGTGGGGGTGGTGGGTAGACGGACGCGCGCCTGACATGTTCGACGTGATCGGTGCCGGGGTTTGCCTGGTGGGGGTGGCCATCATCATGTGGGCTCCGCGCTGAGGCGGGAACTCCGCGGTACAGCTCGGCGCCGGCCGGATCGGTGCCGGCCGTGCGGCAGGGCCCCTGCGGCGGCGGCCCGTGCGGCGGCGGCCGGCCTAGCGCCCCCGGCGCCTGGTATACCGGTCTGACCAACCCCCTCTTGACAGGTGCCTGTGTTGTCTGTCACACTGTGCCCGTCTACTGGTCTGACCACCAGACTACATGACCGAAGGGGGAATGTAGAGCAACCAGGCAATACGGGCGCGAGCCCTGAATACCGATCTCGCCGCCCCTCGACGCACGACGGCGTCACGAGGCAAGTCCGGTCAAAGTCCGGCGCGGTCCCGCCACTGTAGGCGCCTTCGGGCGCAAGCCAGAAAACTCGGGGGAGGCTTGAAGCCAGCAGAGCTCTTCGAGGCAGGGAGCAGGCTCCTTGTGTCGGAGAGCATTTTTGCGTTGTAGGCCTGCTCGCGGCGCCTGGGGGCGGCGCCCGGGAGCGGGCCGGTGGCTCGGCTGAGGAAGGTCGAAGGAGCGGCGAAGAGCTCGGTGACAGCCCACGGCGGGATCGGATCTCCGGGTGAAGACCGCCGGGAGTGCTCCAGGCGCGGCAGACCGAACGACCACGAGCGAAGGAGAGGAGACTGTTGAGCGAGAAGAAGATGCACACCGTGATCTTCCAGCCGTCCGGGCGGCGGGGGCAGGTGGAGGAGGGTAAGTCGATCCTCCAGGCCAGTCGCGAGCTCGGGGTGGAGATCGAGGCCATCTGTGGCGAGAAGCGCACGTGCGGCAAGTGCAAGGTGCGCATCGAGGATGGGTTCTTCGAACGCTACGGCGTCGAGTCGTCGCGGAACCATGTGTCCGAGTGGCGTCCGGTCGAGGCCAAGTTCTTCACCGAGGAACGCAGGGAACAGGGCTACCGTCTGGCCTGCGTGTCGAAGATCCACGGTGACCTCGTGGTTTTCGTGCCCGAAGAGGCCCGCGCGGGCGGCCAAGTGGTGCGCAAGGCGGTCACCGACCGCAAGATCAACGTCAATCCGTCGGTGCGCACCTACTATATCGAGATGGAGCCGCCCACGCTGCACGACCCCCTGGGCGACTACGAGCGCGTGTGCAACGCCCTGAAGGAGCAGCACGGTCTCGACGCTCCCCTCCTGGATTACAAGGTGCTGCTGGGCATGCCCGATACCCTGCGGGCCGCCGGCTGGAAAGTGTCGGTCTCCATCTGGTTCGGGGGGGCGGCGCCGGAGATCGTACGTATCGCTCCGGGCAAGGTCGACCGCAGTATCGGCCTGGCGGTCGACGTGGGGACGACCAGCGTGGCTGCCTACCTCTGTGACTTGACCACCGGCGAAGTGCTGAACTACGACTCCATGATGAACCCGCAGGTGCCCTACGGCGAGGACGTCATGAGCCGCATCACCTACGCCATGTCGCACGAGGACGGTATCCACAAGCTGCAGGACGCAATCATCGAGGGGATCAACACCATCGCCTCGCGTATCACCGAGGCGGTGGGCTTCACCCACGAGGACATCCTCGAGTTGGCCATCGTCTTCAACACGGCTATGCACCACTGCTTCCTGGGCATTTACCCCGAGCATCTCGGTCTTGCCCCCTACGCACCGGCTCTGCACCACTCGATCAACATCAAGGCCCGCGATCTCGGCTTGAAATTCTGCCCCGGAGCCAACGTCTTCGTCTTGCCGAACGAGGCCGGCTTCGTGGGCGCCGACAACGTGGGGGTGTTGATCGCGGAAGAGCCGTACAACAAAGACGACAGGGCGCTCATCATCGACATCGGTACGAACGGCGAGCTGATCATGGGCAACAAGGAGAAGCTCATCTCCTCGTCGTGTGCCACCGGTCCGGCCCTCGAGGGCGCTCACATCAAGTTCGGCATGCGGGCGGCGCCCGGCGCGATCGAGAAGATCTACATCAACCCGGAAACCAAGGAGCCCCGCTACAAGGTCATCGGCAAGGACAAGTGGTCCGACGAGATGGATCCCGAGACCATCGGGACCAAGGGCATCTGTGGTTCGGGCATCATCGACGCGGTCGCCGAGCTCTTCAAGGCCGGCATCATCGACAAGACCGGCAAGTTCGTGAAGAACCAGGAACACCCGCGCATCCGTAGAGGCGACGATGGCGACGAGTACGTGCTGGCCTGGGCGAACGAGACCTCCATCGGGCGTGACGTCACCATCACCATCAAGGACGTGCGCGCGGTGCAACTGGCCAAGGGTGCGCTTTACGCCGGCGCCAAGATCATGATGCAGAAGCTGGGCTACGACACCCTGGACCGGGTCGTTCTGGCCGGTGCGTTCGGCTCGTTCATCGACCGTGAGGAGTCCCTGGTCATCGGCATGTTTCCCGATGTCCCCGTGACCAAGGCCTACGCTGTGGGGAACGCGGCCGGCGACGGCGCCCGCATGGCTCTCCTCGACGCCGACAAGCGCAAGGAAGCGGACGAATGGGCCCGGAAGGTGGAGTACATCGAGCTCTCCGTGGAGCCTGCCTTCGAGAAAGAGTTCATGATGGCCATGCATCTGCCCCACATGAAGGACAAGTTCCCGAACCTCAAGACTTTGCTGGAAGAACAAGGTCTCGGCGATCTCATCAAGGGCTAGGGAGGTGGCTCGCATGTTCGTCTTCGAGAAGGAACAGAAGGTCTTCGAGATCGGGGGGGTCAAGGTCGGCGGGCAGCCGGGCGTAAACCCGCCCCTGATCATCCCCTCTCTTTTCCAGAAGGGTGATCCCTGCGTGGAGAGCCGCCGCGAACGCAAGTTCAACAAGCAGAAGGCGGCCGAGCAGATCAAACGGCTCGAGGAGCTCACCGAGCTCACCGGCATGCCGGCCATCGTCGCCATGGTGGCCAATTCGGGCGACGAGATGAAGAACTACATCGACTTCTACGTCGACACCACCACCATGCCCTTCGCCATCGACATGTGGAACCTCGAACCCCGCATCGAAGCCACCAAGTATGTGGCCGAGCTGGGCCTGCAGGACAAGCTGCTGTACAACTCGGTCACCGTGTGGAGCCCCGACGTCCCCGCCGAGGTGGAGCAGATCAAGGAGCTGGGTGTCAAGCATGTGGTGACCGTGGTCATGGACATGGCCGACCAACTCCCCAGCGGGCGCATCGGGGCCCTGGACGACATGCTGCAGAAGCTCGAGCCGGGCAACTTCCAGAGCATCATCGTCGACACCTCGGTGATGAACCTGCCTTCTACCGGCATCTGCGCCCTGTCCAATCGCCTGGTGAAGGAGAAGTACGGCCTGCCCGCCGGCGCCGCGTCGGCCAACGGCACGTACATGTGGCAGAAGGCCGTGTGGAAGGACAACGTCGACAAGTGGGGCGAGAAGGCCTTCCTCGGCCTCGACGCCGGGACGCATGCCGCCACGATCGCTCTTTGGGGTGATTTCATCTTCAGTGGACCCATGTGGGGCAACGACCACGTATTCCCGGCGGTCGCGGCGGCGCACGCCATGGTCTCGACCATGCACTACGCGGAGACGGGTGAGCTCACCGCGAACGAGTCGACCCCGGTGTACAAGCTCTTCCCCGATTTCGTCAAGACCCTGAAAGGCGAGGCCTAGGAGTGGGGCGCACCGGCTCCGGTCTGAAGAACAAAGCGAGTGAAGGAGTAGCGAGCATGGCCATGACATCGAAGGAAAGGGTGCTCAACGTCATCAAGCGGCAGCCGGTGGACGTGATGCCGGCCTTCACCGGCTTCGGCAACGTGATCGTGGCCGGCCTGGAGAAATACGGCCTGCGTTTCCCACACATCCACCTGGATGCGAAGGAGATGGCGGATGCCGCGGGGGCCACGGTCGAACTGGCCGGCATCGAGTCGGCGATCGTGCCCTTCGACATGGGTGTGGAAGCCGAGGCGCTGGGCGCGACGCTCAACACCTACCCGCACTCCGAAGACATCCTTTACCCCACCCTGCGGGACAAGTTCGTCCACGAGGCGGGCGACATCACCTTGCCGGCGGACATCGCGCAGGCCGGCCGAGTGCCGCTGGTGGCCGAAGCGATCTCTCTGCTGAAACAGAAGTTCGGTGATGAGGTGGCCGTCGGTTCCTGGGTGCTCGGTCCCTTCACCCTGGCGGGCCAAGTCATGGATCTTAACGAGCTGCTCAAGATGAGCTTCAAGGAGCCCGCCAAGGCCGAGGCGATCCTGAGCAGGCTCACCGAGATGATCATGGGCGTGGCCAAGGCCTACGTGGACGCCGGCGCCGACTTCATCTCGCTGCGCGAGATGGGAGCCACCTCCGACGTGGTTTCCCCGCGTTCCTTCAAGAAGCAGATCAAGAAATTCTCGGAGCAGATCATCGCCAGTATCCCGGTGCCGAAGGTCTACCACATCTGCGGCGACACGAACATGATCGTCACTGACATGGCCGAGGTGGGGGCCGACGCAGTCTCCGTGGATCAGAAGAACGACCTCAAGGCGAGCCGCGAGAAGATCGGGCCGGACGTGGTGCTCTTCGGCAACATCCACCCGTGGGACGTCTTTTCGCAGGGGACGCCGGAGCAGATCGAGGAGGGCGTGGCCGCCGCCGTCGCCGCGGGGGTAGACGCGGTGTGGCCCGGTTGCGACCTGTGGCCCCAGACCCCGGTCGAGAACCTCAGGGCCTGGGTGGAGGCCACCCACGCGGCGGAACCGCGGTACAAAGCCTGAACAGGGGAAAGGCTGGTGGATACGGGCGGAGGAGCCCGTCTTCTCCGCCGGCCCGGCAAGTGGCCGGGAGGGGGCAAAGTGGCCGCCCCGGGAGCCAACCAAGACAAGGAGGCGTAAGCACAAGATGGCAGCAGACGAACGCAAGCAGGAACTCCTCAATGAGCTGAAAGAAGGGGTGATCGAGTACGACGAGGACCGGGTGGTGACTGCCGCCCAGGCCCTTCTAGCCGAGGGCTTCGATGCCTACGAGGGCATCATGGAGGGCCTGGCCGCCGGCATGGAGGTGGTGGGCGAAC
>JAMDDA010000082.1 GCA_023488925.1 Actinomycetota bacterium | reverse complement strand
GCGGGGCGAGCCGCCGGCAGGGGCGACCAGGGAGCACGACCGGTGCGGTTCGAACCTGGTGGGACCGCTCATTGCGACCAACGTCGCCGGTCACGTTGCGTTGCGTCGAATCACCCGCCGTCCGGGGCCGCTGACCATGCTTGCCGGGGCCATGCTCTCCACGGGTCTCGCGTTCGAGTTGTTCCGCTGGATGTCGCGCCACCCCGGCTCCAAGGTGGCCGCCGGGCTGTCCCAGCCGGGGCGTCTTCTCCAGCAGTTCTTCACCACCAGAGAGCCCTCTCCCGACCAGATGGAGGTGGCGCGGGCCGCCTTGGCGGAGATCCTGCGGCTCGAGTCCGGCTCGGAGCCCACGGGGTAGCGTGGATCTTCCCGTGATCTTCTTGACCGCCTTGGTGGTGGGCTACTCGGGGGCCTTGATGCCGGGTCCTCTTCTGACCATGGTCGTGGCCGAAAGTGCCCGGCGCGGAGCGCGGGTGGGGCCTCTGGCCATCACGGGGCACGGGATTCTGGAGCTTGCCCTGCTCGGGGGGCTGGCCTTCGGCTTGACTCAAGTACTCTCTTCACCCGCGGTATCCGCGGTCATCGGCGTGGTCGGCGGGGCCGTCATGTTGTGGATGGGCGGCGGCATGGCCCTCGAGGCTGCCCGGAACAGAGTGGACCTCGGCCTGAAGACCCCCGCCTCCGGGAACCGGACCGGAGCTGCGGGTGAGGAACGGGCGGCTCTCCCGCGCCACTCCGCTTCTCCGCGGGAGCACTGGCTGCGCCCTGTGCTCTCCGGCGCTGTGGTCAGCTTCTCCAACCCCTACTGGTCGCTGTGGTGGGCCACCATCGGTGCGGCTTACGTGGTGGCGGCGGCCGTGCACGGGGCCGCCGGGATCGCCGCGTTCTTCGTCGGTCACATCCTCTCGGACTTCACCTGGTACGGCTTTGTCAGCGTCAGCGTGGCGTACGGGCGCCGCTTCCTGGGGCACGCTTTTTACCGCTGGCTGATCTTCGGTTGTGGTGTGTTCCTCGTGGGGCTGGCCTTTTCGTTCATAGTCTGGGGCGCGCGTACCCTCTGAGGCGGCCGGCCCACCGCGGGGTGGGGGCACCCGGCTGGGCGAGGCGGCGGTGATTGCCGGCCCGCGGTGCTCAACCCGGGGCGTCGGCTCCCTGCCCGGTCCGGAGATCGGCAAAGGCCTTGTGGAGGAGGGACCAGGCGTGGTCGAGGGACTGGGGGATGATCCGTACGTCGGCTGTGACCGGCATGAAGTTGGTGTCTCCTACCCAGCGGGGCACGAGGTGAAAGTGCAGGTGATCCTTGACTCCGGCTCCCGCGGCGGCCCCCAGGTTGAGGCCCACGTTGATGCCTTCGGCGTTGAAGTCGCGCTTGAGGGCCCGCACGGCGTCCTGGCAAAGATCCATGATCTCGGCGAGGGTGTCGGCCGGGAGGCTCTCCAGCTCGCCGATGTGGGCGTAAGGAGCCACCATGAGATGGCCGTTGTTGTAGGGATAGGCATTGAGCAGGACGAAAGCCTTCTCCCCGCGCCATACGATGTGGTTGGCCTGGTCGTCACCGGCGGCCGGCTTGTCGCAAAAGATGCACCCTCCGGGTTTTTCGGACTTGATGTACCGCATCCGCCACGGCGCCCAGAGCTGCTTCACGGTGACTCCTTTCTGCTCGGCTCGTCGGCGGTCGGCCCGCCGGGGTCATTGTAGCTTGTCGTCTCCCGTGGTTCGGGGTAGCCTGTCTTCCATGAGCTCTTCCGTCACAGATCTGCCCGTCGCCGAATCCCGGGCGGCGGCGCCGCGTCCCGGGCGCCGCGCTCCGGCGGCCTTGCTCACGGCCGGAGCCCTCCTGGCCGGCGCCGCGCTCGTGCTGATTCCGCCCGATCGGATCCTCGGGGCGAGCATCCGGGCGGTCTTCTTCCACGGGGCGGTCACCTGGACGGGCATCATCCTGGCCGGGGTGGGCGGCGTCGCGGGAGCCGTGGTCCTCGCGCGCGGGGCGGCCTCTCCGGCCGGACTTGCCGGGAGATTATGGCGCATCCAGTCCCTGGCCGCCTCTTTCTGGACCCTTTCCCTGATGTTGAGCTTCCCGGTGATGCGGATGACGTGGGGCGGGGTTCTCTGGAGTGAGCCGCGTCTGCTCATGTCGGCGGAGGTGGTGGCCACCTTCCTCATCCTGTGGACGGTGGGGCTGCTCGCCGGTGATCCCCGCTGGACGGCGGCCGCCATGCTGCTCGCGGTTGCGGTGATGGGGGTGCTCTTGGCGGCGACGCCCGGTTCTTTCCATCCCGACAACCCGGTCCTGAAGTCAGGGAGTGTCCGGTACATCGGCACGTTTCTGGCGATCGTGACCGGGCTGCTCCTGGTGTCGGCGGGGACGGTGCTGGCGGGGAGGCGGCGACCCTGACCCACGATCCCGGCGAGGAGCGGCTGCGCGAGGCGGAAGCGCTCTGTGGGCTGCCCTTGGAAGTCTTTCGCGAGCAGCCGCTGCGCTCCTGGGAACTCGATCTGATCGAGCGGGTCTGCGGCGACCGGCGTTTTCACGACGTCACCGTGTTCGTCCAGCGCGGGCGGGATCTGGCCGTGGTGCGCAAACCCTCGGAGCCTCCCGGAATCTTCTGGGTACCGGCCGGCGGGGTGGGCCCCGGGGAGTCTTTGACCGAGGGGGCGCAGCGCGAAGTGTACGAGGAGACCGGCCTCGACGTGCGCGTGGTGCGCTATCTCCTGCGCGTGCGTGCGGTCTTCTCTGTCGGGGAACGGCGCCGCCCCTGGATCTCCCACGTCCTCCTGGCCGACCATGTCTCCGGTGAGCCCGACCCGGTGGACCGCAAGGAGGTGGAGTCCTCCCGCTGGTTTCCTGCGGAGCGTTTCATGGCCGAGGTCGTACCGTTGCTTGCGGCCAGCGGATTCGGCCGTTTCGCCTACCGCGCGTGGCTGGCCGGTCTGGTGATTCCCCGGTGGATTCTTCCGCGGGGCTCCTCTACAATGCTCGGGTGACCATCGAGCGCCTTCTCGACGACCTTCTGCACGGTGCGCGCGCGCACCTGGAATGCACTGGGGTCGAGGCCTGGCTCGTGCCTGTCGAGGCCGTCGCTTTCGACGAGCGCACGATCCTCAAGTGCCGCTATTCCTGCCCGGCGTGGGGCCGGCGATGGACGTGCAACGACCGGGCCTGGGGGCCGCGGGAGTTGATCCCCCTCCTGCGTCGGTATCGGCGGGTGGTGGTGCTGACCGGCGTCGACGGCCGTGAGCTCTTTCCCGCCGCCCTGGCCCTCGAGAGGGCTGCGTTCGCGCGGGGCTTCTACTGGGCGCTCGCCGTGGCGGTGACGCCCTGTTATACATGTTCGGAATGCGGATACCCCGCCGCCGGATGCCGGCACGTGCTCGACCTGCGTCCCGAGTCCGCGATGGCGGGCATCGACACGTTCAAGACTCTGGAGGGGCTCGGGGTCGAACGCATGGGCTCCGAGGGGTACCTGCGGGTGAGCTTCGTCTTCTTGGACTAGGGGCTGTTGCAGAACCGGGTAGCACGCCACGTTCGGCCCCGGCCGATGGTCACGGTGCAAGGCGGGAAGGAGGAACCGGTGGACGACGGACGGTTGCTCGTGGAACAGGCCGCGAGACCCTTGTCTGCGGCCCTGAGTGATCGCTACGGGGGCCCGAGCTCGGATGAGGTCATTGCCCGTCTTCGCCGGGATGACTTGGCCGACGTCCGGGCGGTGGTCTCCTGGCGGGGCGTGGTGGCAGGGCCCGACGTGTGCTTCGTCTCGCTCGGTCTGCAGTACCTCGATCTGGTGCAAAGGGAGTCCTGCGGCCGCTGTGCCCCCTGCCGCATTGGCACCGACATCATGCGTCGTTGCCTGCGGCGCTTGGCCGGAGGGACCGGAACCCCACAGGACTTGGAGCAGCTGCGGGTGTTGGCCGAGCAGGTCGGTGACGCAGCCTGGTGCGGCATCGCCGACACGGTGCGGGACCCGATCCTCGGCCTGCTCCAGGTGGGCGCCGATCATTTCGCGGCCCATGTGGCCGGCCTCACCTGCCCGGAGGAGAACGCCCTCGGCTGGGTGACGGCTCCCTGTCGCTCCACCTGCCCTTCCACGGTGGACTGCCCGAGCTACATCTTCCAGACCCGGGAGGAGCACCCGCATCTGGCCACGGAAATCGTCAAGCGGGACAATCCCCTGCCCGCGGTGATCGGCCGTACCTGTCATCACCCCTGCGAGGGCAACTGCACGCTGACGCAGGTAAGCGAGCCCATCGCCATCAACTTTCTCAAACGTTGGGCAGCCGACCGGGCCGAGGCGATCATCGACGTGAGCCGGGAACGCGGCCACGCCCCGGCGGTGGCCGCGGGCCACGAAACCGCGGTCGACTTGGGGGAGGCTCCCGACGAGGTCGGGGAGGAGGTCACGGCGCGGCCAAGCCGGGGTCCGGTGGCCTCTCGCGCCGGTGTCGCAGGGCAGCGGGTGGCGGTGGTGGGGGCCGGGCCGGCGGGCCTCTCCGCCGGCTACTACCTGGCCCGGTTGGGCTACCGCCCGGTGATCTTCGAAGCCCTCCCGGTTCCCGGGGGCATGCTCTACGTGGGGATTCCCGAGTATCGACTTCCCAAGGCCGTCCTGCGCCGGGAAGTGGAGCTGATCGAGCACGAGGGGGTGGAGATCCGCTACAACCAGGCGCTGGGGCGCGACGTGCGCTTCGCCGACCTGGAAGAGATGGGTTTCGCCGCCACCTTCATCGCCATCGGGGCGCACTCCGGCAAGAAGCTGCGCATCCCCGGGGAGGACCTGCCCGGCTCCATGGATGCCATCGACTTCCTGCGCCGCGTGGCCCTGGGTGAGCAGGTGGAGATCGGAGAGAGAGTGCTGGTCGTCGGGGGAGGCAACTCGGCCATGGATGCCGCTCGTACCTGCGTGCGCCTGGGGGCCAAAGAGGTCACCGTGGTCTACCGCCGAGCCCGGGAGCAGATGCCGGCCAACCCCTGGGAGGTCGACGAGGCCATGGAGGAGGGAGTCGAGTTCCGGTTTCTTGCCGCTCCGGTCCGTTGCGAAGGCGACGTCTGCGTCCGCGGCCTCTTCTGCCAGCAGATGGAGCTCGGACCGCCCGACGAGAGCGGGCGCCGTTCTCCGGTACCGACCGCGGACGATCCTTTCTACCTGGAGGCCGACTCCGTCATCGCTGCCGTGGGCCAGCAGCCGGATTTCGCGCCCTTCACCGAAGACCCGGCCGTGGCCACCAACAAGTGGGGCTATCTGGAGATGGACCCCCGCACCCTCATGACCACCAAGCCGGGGGTCTTCGTGGGGGGGGACGCGGTCAGCGGAGGCGCTTCGGTCATTGAAGCCATCCACGCCGGGAAAACCGCGGCCAAGTACATCGACTGCCACCTCCGGGGGCAGCCCGTGGTGGAGGACCTGCAGGACAAGGTCAAGAGGCTGGCCGTGCAGCTCGGAGCCCAGCAGAGTTGGTACGAGCTGCGCGAGGGCGGCGACTACGGCAGGCGCGAGGCGATGCCCATGCTCGAGCCGGAAATCCGCAAGCGCGGTTTTGCCCATACCGAGCTCGGCTTCACAAACGCCCAGGCGCGCCGGGAGGCCGCGCGTTGCCTACGTTGCCATCGTCCTCTCTTGGTGGCGGCGGGGTCGTGAGGCGAGACTACCGCTGCCTGGGGGAAACGGTAGTCAGTAAGGCGGTGGCGAGATAAAACACCGGCACCCCGCTGAGTATTGGAGTGCTGCGCCATCCAGCGAGCCGGAGAGCAAGGAACGCGGCGGTGATCGGTACTTCCGCCGAGCGGGCTAAGCCGCAGGCGAGATGCGCACCAGGCAGCGGCCATCGCCGCGGGCAAGGGTGCTCGCGCTCTCCCAGCGGAAAGCGTCGCCGGTAAGCTCGGTCAGCATGCCGCGCATGACGCTTTGGTGCAGATCGCAGACGAGAGGTTCGTACTTCGGGGACAGCTCGCCGAAGATACAGTTCCGCTCCAAGAGGGCGAACCCCCGACCGTCGAGTCCGGCGATCTCGAGCCTGCCTCCCAGGCGGAGCGCCTCTTCGCGCAGCACGCTCAGGGCATCCTCCAGGGGCAAGGGCCCGTCGACGCCGTGGGCCGTGGAGCGGATGTACTCCCTCCCCCACTCGTGACCGAATGCCTCCGCTTCCCGCGCGTCATCGGTCGCCCGGGCCATGAAGTCGATCGCCAGCCGCGCGAGGAACTCGTAGTTGCGGGGAGGAAGGGAAATGTTTAGGGCGGTCTCGCTGGGAAGGAAACCGAGCTGAGGGCGACCCACCGCGCCTTTTTGGTGCTGTCTCCGGGAGAAGATGAGTCCCGCTTCTTCTAGCCTGTTCAGGTGGATGCGGATGGCACTGTGGTGCATTCCGAAGCGGGCCACGAGGTCCTTGACGGTAAGGGGGGTCTCCGCCTCGGCGACGGCCTGGAAGATGGCGAACCGCGTCTCCTCTCCGAGGGCCTTGCTGACAGTGAGAATATCGGGTCGGACTCTGTACATCGTGCCACCTGCCGACGCGGACCGCATTTCGCGAGCTATCCAAGACTCTAGCAGAAGGCCGCGCCCAGTCCAACAGCGTTGTGCGCTTTCTCGGAGATCCGCCTCGATTCTCTACAGCCTCTATTGCCGCGGCGCCTCGACTCTCCATCGCCGCGGCGGTCGGTGACGGCCCGAACGCCCCCCGGGGTCGAGGCGTGCCAGGGGTTTCGTCAGTCGTCCCACTTGAACTCCGGAAGGGAGTGGCGGTCCCAGACCTCCTCGGTGGCGTCTTCGAGGGCCGCCTCGTCGGCGGCCGACATGTCTGACAAAAGCCGGGTGTCCTGATCTTCTTTGAGCAGGGAGACCTCGATCTCGGAGGCGTCGAGCCGGCCCTGGTCGTCGAGGGCGGCGTTCGGCTGCTTGAAGCCGTCGGAGAGCTCGGTGAGCTCCATGCCTTCCGCGAAGAGGGTGGCGGAGCCGGGGCTTTCCCCCGCCTCTCCCAACTCGATCAGGTACTGGTACCAGACGATCTCCCAGGCCACCGTGACCAGGGCGCTCTTGCCGGCGGATTGGACTGGGGCCACGTTGACTATGGGCCGACCCAGGCTGCGGCGCACGCTGCGCAACTTCTCGGTGAAAGGGGACTCGTTGAAGAGTCGCTGGATGGCCCGGATGTCTTCCACGGAGAAGGCGGCCTCCTGCACCGCCACTTCGGGGGCGCGGGGGGGGAAGTGCGGCGTCGCGCATTCCCGACCGGCGGATGGTGCCGGGACCTCCGCGGGGGCGGAAGCCGCGGCGGCCGGGGCAGCAAGGATCTCCTGGGTCTTCTGGAGCCGTTCCCGGGTGCGGGCGAGTTCTCCCTCCAGTGTCCGGATCCGGCTCTCGAGGTGCAGGGCCTGTTTCTGCCAGTAGGCGAGATCGGTGGTCAGTGCCGTCAGCAGCTCCGCGACGCGCTCGAGAAGGGCCCGCTCCTCTCCAACGGACCACTTCTACCATATCCTTCGGCGTGACCAAACACCATGACCCAGCGGTGCTACCACCGGGAACACCGCTGCTATACTTGCTCCCCGGCCTTGAAGACCCCTCCCGGTCCCCGGGAGGCCATCCCCGCTCCCGCGGATGTCGCGGGAGACTGGAGGCAAACGAGATGGACAACGAGTGGGACACCTCCCCGATGACCGGCGACCAGTGTGCGCTCTGTGAGGCCCCCCTCGACGAGAAAACCCACCTCATCGAAACGGAGGACGGAGCGCTGCTCAGGGTCTGCGGGGCGTGCGCCCTCCGCTCGCGGTCATCCCGACCGCCCGCCGACGCCCGAGCGAACACAGGTGATCCCGCTGACACGGAGGTGGCGACCACCTGCGAGGCCCTTCGTCGCCTCGCCAGCGGCAAAGAAGAGGAGCGGGCCCTTCTCGAG
>JAMDDA010000114.1:6777-8266 GCA_023488925.1 Actinomycetota bacterium | reverse complement strand
CCGCCCCCCGCGGCCCGCGCGGGCGAACTACAAACCGCCGATCTTGTCCGGCGGCCAGTAAATGAGAAACGCCTTGCCCAAGATCTTGGAGATCTCCACCGGGCCGAACACCCGGCTGTCTCCGCTCTGGTTGCGGTTGTCGCCCATCACGAACACGTAGCCCTCGGGGACCTTCTCCTCTGGGAAGGCTCCGTCGATCACGGGTTCCTTCAGGTAAGGCTCGTTTTGGGGCTTGCCGTTCACGTAGAGCTTGCCGTCGTGCACCGCCACCGTATCCCCCCCCACGGCGACGATGCGCTTGCCGTCGTGCACCGCCACCGTATCCCCCCCCCACGGCGACGATGCGCTTGATGTAGTCCTCGTCGGGCGCGATCGGCGGGTGAAAGACGATGACATCGCCTTTCTTGGGGGCGGTGAACCGGTAGATGAAGCGATTCACGAGCACCCGGTCGCCCTTGACCAGGGTGTCCTCCATGGACTCGGAGGGGATGTAGAAAGGCTTGACGACGAACTGTTGGATAAGGAGCGCCAGGATGAAGGCCGCCCCCACGATGACGACGACCTCGGCCAGCGAGCCTAGCAGCGACGCCCCTTCCTGCCTCCGCATACCGACTAGACGGTCTCTCACGGCGGGCCGGCGCCTAGACCCGTTTCTCCTTGACGCGCGCCTTCTTGCCCAACTTGCTGCGCAGGTAGTAGAGCTTCGCCCGGCGGATGTCGCCGATGGCCGTTACCTCGATCTTCGCGATCTTCGGCGAATGGACCGGGAACGTGCGCTCCACGCCCACGCCGAAGGACTGCTTGCGCACCGTGAACGTCTCGCGCACGCCCTGACCCTGGCGCTTGATGCAGATGCCCTGGAACACCTGGATCCGTTCCCGGCTCCCCTCGATGACCTTGAAGTGCACCCGCAGGGTATCACCCGCCTTGAACTGCGGAATGTCGCTCCGAAGCTGCTGCTGCTCGATCACATCGATAACCGTCATCTCGAATCCCTTGCACTTTTGTTTTCGTGCCGACCCAACTCGTCACATGAAGACAGCAGAATTTAGAGCATCACCGCTCCGAATGCAACCGGCCCCATTCCGCCCACCGCGACGGCCGGGCGTGCTCCCGGCGCCAACGGGCTATGGCGGCGTGGTTCCCGCTCACGAGCACCTCCGGCACCTGGTGACCGGCGAACTCGCGCGGCCGGGTGTAGTGCGGATACTCCACCGCCCCGGCCAGCTCCAGGCTGAAGGACTCCTCGACGACGCTCCGCTTGTTGCCGAGGACTCCGGGAATCTTGCGCACCACCGCCTCGAGCACGGCAAGAGCCGCCACCTCGCCACCGGCGAGAACGTATGGGCCTACCGAAAGCTCGCCCGTGGCGAGCACCTCGGTCACCCGCGCGTCGAAGCCTTCGTAACGCCCGCAGAGGAGAACCACGTCGGCGCCGCCGTGCGCCAGCTCCTGCGCCACGGTGTCGTCGAAGGGCCTTCCCCCGGGG
>JAMDDA010000114.1:1657-6767 GCA_023488925.1 Actinomycetota bacterium | reverse complement strand
CATCCCCGGGCCGCCGCCGTAGGGGGCGTCGTCCACCTGCCGGTGGCTCAGGGGTGAATATTCCCGGATCTGGTGGACGCGGATGTCGACCAGGTGTGCCTCCACGGCGTCGGCCACGGGGTGCTGGGTCAGAAACCAAGCGAAGGCGTCGGGTACCAGGGTGAAGACGTCGAACCGCTTCACGGCGGCCCGGCCTTCATGCCTCGTCCGGCGGCTCCAGGAACCGCGGCTCGACGACCAGATAGCCGGCCGCGGGCTCCACTACGGGCACGGCCGCTTCCACGAAGGGAACCAGCGCCTCGGCCCGGCCGCCTGCGCCTCCCGAGGAGAGGCCGACCACCAGGATGTCGTGGGCGGGCGACTCCACCACTTCGACGACGACACCCACGCTCTCCCCGGCCGGGGTGCGCACTTCAAGCCCTTCGAGGTCGAAGGGGTAGTACTCTCCGTCCTCCAGCTCGGGCAGCTCGCTGCTCGGCACCTCGAGGATGTGCCCGCGCAGGGCATCGGCCTCGTCACGGTCGCTCACGCCCGCAAACGCGACGATCGGTTCCTCGGGCACGCCCCGCACGCTGGTGATGCGCAGGTGGGCGCGCTGCCCCGCCGCGGCGGCCAGACCCCGGCGCCCCGGCCGCGCGTAGACATACGCGCCCGGGACAAGCCTGTCCGGGTTGTCGCTGCTGGACGCGACCCGCACTTCTCCGTGGATGCCGTGCGCCCGCACGATGCGCCCGATTTCGATCCATTCAGGGCGTGGCATTGGGCTCTTTCCGTTCCTCTCCGTGCCGGCCGCCCCAATGGAGCCCGGCCGGCGGCTAATCTACGATTTCGACGATCGCCCGCTTGCCGTTCTTGACGGCACTCGCTTTCACGACCGTCCTGAGGGCTCTGGCAATGCGACCCTGCTTTCCGATGACCTTGCCGATGTCTTCCTTGGCCACGTTCAGCTCGAGAACCACGGTCGTATCGGTCTCGGTTGTCTCCACCCGGACGTCGTCCGGATGATCCACGAGCGCCTTCGCCAGATACTCGAGCAGCTCTTTCAACTCAGCCTCCATTGTCCAGAACCCCCCTGTCGCCGCTGCCGTCTGAGCCGCCGTGTCACACGATGCCTTTCACCGCCAGGAGCCTGCGTGCCGCGTCGGACGGCCGAGCACCGTTCGCCAACCACTGCTTGGCCTTGACCTCATCGACCTCGATGGTCGAGGGCTCGGTCTGAGGATTGTAGAAACCGATCGTTTCGATGAACCGGCCGTCGCGGGGCGAACGCGCGTCTGCCACCACGATCCGGTACGTCGGATGCTTCTTGCTGCCACGCCGCGCCAATCTGATCGCCGTCGCCATATCTCACCTCCTCTCCTCGTTCACGTCGGTCGCCGGCATGTACAACACCCCCCGGTCACATGCCGAACATCTGGAAGGGATTCTTGGGAAAACGGCCGGAGCCGATCTGCTTCATCATCTTCTGCATCTGCTTGAACTGATTCAGCAGCTGGTTCACCGCCTGGATGTCGTTGCCCGACCCGGCGGCGATACGCCGGCGCCGGCTGCCGCCGATGATCTCGGGGTGGCGGCGCTCCTCGGCCGTCATCGCATGGATGATGGCCTGGACCCGGTCGAAGGCCTTGTCGTCGATCTGCAGCCCCTTGAGCTTGCTCGTGGGTAGCCCCGGGATCATGCCCAGGATGCTCTGGAGCGAACCCATCTTGCGGACCTGTTGGAGTTGGTCCAGAAAGTCGTCGAACGTGAACTGCGCCTTGCGTAACCGCTGCTCGAGCTCCCTGGCCTTCTTCTCGTCGACGGCCTGTTCGGCCCGCTCGATGAGGGAAAGCACGTCGCCCATACCCAGGATGCGCGAGGCCATGCGGTCCGGGTGGAAGTATTCGAAGCTGTCGAGCTTCTCCCCTGTGCTGGCGAACTTGATGGGCCGGCCGGTCACCGCGCGCACGGAGAGGGCCGCGCCGCCCCGGGCATCACCGTCGAGCTTGGTGAGAACCACGCCGTCGAACTGCACCTTCTCCTGGAACTGCCGGGCTACGTTGACCGCGTCCTGGCCGGTCATGGCATCGAGCACCAAGAGGATGTTGTGCGGCTTCACCGCACTCCGGATGCGGACCAGCTCCTCCATGAGGCGTTCGTCGACGTGCAGGCGACCGGCGGTGTCGATGATCAGCACGTCGCGGCCGAGCTCCCGGGACCAGTCGAGGCCGTGCTTGGCGATGTCGACCGGATCGGCGGCGGTGCCCTCGTCGTACACCGGCACCCCGAGCTGCGCGCCCAAGGTCTTGAGCTGGTCGACGGCGGCCGGCCGGTAGACGTCGGCCGCCACCATGGCCGGGCTCTTGCCCTGGCCGAGCAGCAGGTTGGCCAGCTTGCCGCAGGCGGTGGTCTTGCCCGAGCCCTGCAGGCCCACCATCATGACAACCGTGGGCGGGCGCGGGGAGAACACCAGCTTGGTCGAGGCCGTGCCCATGAGGGCGGCCAGCTCCTCGTTGACGATCTTGACGAACTGTTGGGCCGGGGTGAGGCTCTCGAGCACTTCCACCCCCAAGGCCCGCTCCTTCACCTTGGCGACGAAATCTTTGACCACCCGGTAATTGACGTCGGCCTCGAGCAGAGCGAGGCGGATCTCCCGAGCCGCCCGCTCGATATCTTTGTCACTCAGCCTCCCCTGGCCTTTCAGGCCGTCGAAAGCCGACTGGAGCTTTTCCGAGAGTGAGTCGAACATGTCTCCGCCGCGTCCGGGACCGCTCGCGCGGGCCTCCTGGAATCACCGGGCGCCTTTCGGAGCAGCCGCCACCGGCCGGCTCCCCAAAGCCGCAAGTGAGGCAGTTTACCGCCCCCGGGATACGGCGTCAAACAGGGGGGCCGTTGCCCAGGTCGACCCTGACTGGTTTTTCACCCCGCGCCCACTCCGTCAGGTCTCCTCCCCCTCGACCAAACGCCGGAAGGAGGCGAAGCAGTCCGCCCTGCCGACCAACACCAGCACATCTGCGGCTTGGAAGACGAGCTCCGGCCCGGGGTTCACCAAAGGCTGCTCGTCACGTATCACGGCCACTACCGATACACCGGTTTTCTTGCGGAGCTCCAGCTCCCCTATGGCCCGCCCACTCAGGACCGAATCCTGCTCCACCACCACCCACTCGATGTGGACGCCCTCCAGCGCCATCTCCATCCGCTCTGCCAGAGCGGGCCGATAGAAGGCTCCGCCCAGGATCGACGCGAGGCGATCGGCCTCGAAATCCGTGAGCACGAGCATATCGCGCGGCCCGTCCGCGTCGGGACCCTCGAAGTGATGGATCTCCCGACGCCCTTCGTCGTGCACAATGATCACGACGAGATCGCCCCCCTCCGTGAGGAACGAGTATTTCTTCCCTACGCCGGGGAGCACCGTCTCCCGAAAAGCTTTCACGCGTCCCTCTCCTCCTCCCTGGGGCCGCTGCGTCCAAGACCGCCTCCGGCGGCGCCGCGCACTACCTCCCGCTTCGCCCGTCGCGCCCATTGAGCACACGGGATGCCACCAAGGACCGTTCCCAATACCAGGAGACCGGCAAGCCCCTCAGCCTGGCTGGGAAACCCGCCCAAAGCGGCGCCGTCAGCCGCGATGGTCGCCACGACGAGGCCGAACTCCCCGCGGGGAACCAGCGTCGTCCCGAGAACCAACGAGCGCCGACGATTCAGGCGTAACGGCCGACCGGTCGCCAACCCCACAACCACCTTCCCGCCCGTCGCCAGCAGCACGGCGACGGCCGCGATCCACCAAAGATCTGTCACGGCGTGGACCGTGATGGCTCCCCCCACCACGAAGAAGAACACC
Source organism: Actinomycetota bacterium (assembly GCA_023488925.1). Classification (GTDB taxonomy): domain Bacteria; phylum Actinomycetota; class Thermoleophilia; order RBG-16-64-13; family RBG-16-64-13; genus JAMDDA01. The sequence goes on along the minus strand of JAMDDA010000114.1, from coordinate 2,950 downwards.
GCCGCGAGGACGTCCCTGAGCGGGCGCACCGCCTTCTCCACCCTGTCCTTCCAGTGGACCTCGGAGAGGGCCATGCCGAGGGCCAGCGCTCCCAGCGGCGCCGACAGCCCACCGGCGGCGGCGGCCGCTCCAGCGGTGACCAGGGCACCCAGCAAAGCCAGGTGAAAAGACTCGCCCGCGAGTGTCCGACCCAGCCCTTCGAACAGCGAGGAGCCCCGCAAAGCAAGACCTCCGAGAACCAGGCCCACCACGAGAGCCAGCGCGACTTCCGCCACGAGAACGCCCCCTCCAGAGCGCCCCGCCACCAAAGCGGCCATGACGAGCAACCCGCCTGCCACCACGTCCTCGAATACGAGGATGCCCAAAACCGCTTCCGTCTCGGGTTCGGCCAGTCGGTTCGACGAAATCAGAAAAGCCACGATCACCGCCGAGCTCGAGACATAGAACATCGTTCCCGTGAATACGCCCGCCCCAGGTCCCCAGACGATCGCGCCCAAGACGAACCCCAGGGGCCAGGTGACGAGCAGGTCCACCAGGCCGGCCGTGAGCAGCCCCTTGCCCGAGCTCAGCAGTCGCGCCGGACTGAACTCCAACCCCAGGCCGAAGAGCAACAGGAGCACACCGAGTTCACCGGCCGTTTCGAGGAACCCGCGCGCTTCCTCTCCGGGAAGCGCAAGGCCATCGGGCCCCAAGACGGCTCCCGCCGCCAGATACAAGGGGATGGGAGACACGCGCAGCTTCGGGGAAGCCAGCGCGCATACCGCGAGGGCAACGAACACCAGGGCCAGGCGGGTGATCATGGCGTAGGTCTCGTGCCCGCTGCCTCGACTCTTCCAAACCACGACGACACTGACGCCGCCGTGCGCCGCTCACCCTTTGGTTCCGATCAGCCCGTCGTCGAAAAGGAGTTCGGTGAAACCGGCGGGGTCGAAGGGTTGCAGGGCATCCATCTTCTCTCCCGTACCGATGAGCTTGATGGGAAGGTCGAGCTCGTGCGAAACGGCCAGAGCGATGCCCCCCTTGGCCGTGCCATCCATCTTGGTGAGCACTATGCCGGTGACGTCCACGGCCTCCTTGAACCGCCGAGCCTGTATCAACCCATTCTGGCCGGTCGTGGCGTCGATGGTGAGGAGGGTTTCGTGCGGAGCATCGGGCATCTGCTTGCGAATGACACGCACCACCTTCTCGAGCTCTTTCATCAGGTTGACCTGCGTATGGAGCCGTCCGGCCGTGTCGACGATGACCACGTCGGCCCCCCGGGCCCGCGCGGCGACGATGCCATCGTAGACCACG
>JAMDDA010000114.1:0-1647 GCA_023488925.1 Actinomycetota bacterium | reverse complement strand
TAGACCACGGCGCCGGGGTCGCCGCCCCGCTCGTGGCGCACGACTTCGCAGCCGACCCTGCGACCCCACTCCACGAGTTGCTCCACGGCGGCCGCCCGGAAGGTGTCGCCCGCCACCAGCAGCGGGCGCTTGCCGAGCTCCTGCAGGTGCCAGGCGATCTTGCCGATGGTGGTGGTCTTACCCGTGCCGTTCACCCCCACCATCAGCAGCACAGCCGGGGCGTGGGCCACGTCGATGCGTGTGTCCTTCGCAGAGAAATGCGCCGCCGCGATCTCCCGGAGCTTCGCCAGCAGCTGCCGGGAGTCGGCCACGGCTCCGCTTTCGGCCGCCTGCTCCAGTCGCTCGACGATGGAGATGGTCGTGTCCACGCCCACATCGGCGAAGATCAGGGCCTCCTCGATGCGCTCCCACAGACCCTCGTCGAACCGGTCGAAGAGGATGGCGGCGAACTGCTGCTGCAGAGCTTTGCGGCTCTTGGCGAGGCCCTCGCGCAACTGCCGGAACCAGCCGCGCTTCTTCTCCTGGGTCTCCTCGACCGACGGCACGACCGCGCCGGGATCGACGCCGAGAAACACCTCCGACCAGTTGTAAGACAAAGTGGGGGACCTCCGTGCCTGCGCGCTCCGGCGCTCGTGCGACCGCCGCCGATGATACCAGAGGCACGACCGGCCCTCCGCGGCGGCCAACGCCCTCCGGGAGCACACCGGGACCGACTTCAGCCAGGGCCTCCGCCCTTCCGGGCAGACGCACCCGCTATCCGGAGCCGGCCGCCGACCCCGCCTGGGCGTCGCCCGCTCCTTCGGCGGACACTCCGCCGGCAGACGCGAGCCGGCGGGAGAGCACGCGCGACGTGCCGTCGGGGTCGAGGGCGACACCGTACAGGGTGTGGGCGATCTCCATCGTCCGTCGTTGGTGGGTGATGATGATGAACTGAGTCTTCCCCTGGTAGCGCCGCACCAGCGAGAGGAAACGGCCCAGGTTCAGGTCATCCAAGGCCGCCTCGACTTCGTCCAGAAGATAGAAGGGGCAAGGCCGCGCCAAGAAGAGCGCGAAGAGGAAGGCGATCGCCGCCAGGGCCTTCTCGCCCCCGGAAAGCAGGCTGATGCTGCGCGGAGCTTTCTTCGGTGGCTTGATCTCCAGGGCGATGCCCGGCAGCGAAGAGCGGCCCTCCCCGCCGCCGGCGGGCTCCGCGTCTTCCGGATGGTCCTCCGCCAAGCGCAAGACCCCCTTACCCCCGGGGAACAGCACCCCCACCATCTCAGAGAAATTGGCCCTCGTGGCCTCGAACACCTCCGCGAACGTGGTTTGGATGTGCTCCTCCAGGTCGCCGACGAGGCGCTGTAGCTCGGCCATGGAGGCTTCCAGGTCCTTGCGCTGCTCGGCCAGGAAGCGGGCGCGCTCCTCGGTTGCGCGGTACTCCTGCTCGGCCAGAGGGTTGACCGGGCCAATGCTCTCGAGGCGGCGCTCCAGGCGGGCGATGTCGGCGGCCAGGGTCTCCACATCCGCTTCCCGGGCTTTGTCCTCGCTCACCGAACGCGGGGTCAGATGGCGGCGCCGGAGCTCGGCGAGCTCTCGGCTCTTCTCGTCGGCCCGTTCCCGCAGCCGAGCCAACTCGACCTCCACCTCCACCAGACTTTCGCTGAGAGC
>JAMDDA010000116.1 GCA_023488925.1 Actinomycetota bacterium | reverse complement strand
TCCCTTATGCCGGCAGTCGCCGGGAACGGCGCTCTGCTATGCTGTTGCGCGTCCGGCGGGCGAGGGCCTGCGAGTAAGGAGGCGAGCGGCATGGATTCCAGCGAGTACGGGCTTCTGATCCCCAGCAAGGTCTTTCTGACCGAGGGTGTGGGGGTGGCACGCCGCAAGCTCACCTCTTTCGAATTCGCTTTGCGCGAAGCGGGTATCGAACGCTGCAATCTCGTGCGGGTATCGAGCATCTTTCCCCCGCACTGCGAGCTGATCGAGAAAGAGGAAGGAGTGCGTCTCATCAGGCCGGGCGCGGTCACGTTCTGCGTGGTCGCCGAGATCGCCACCGACGAGCCCGGCCGGCTCATCGCTGCCTCCATCGGGCTGGCCCGGCCGAAAGACGCCACCCGTTACGGTTACCTGAGCGAGTACGAGGGGTACGGCCAGACCGCCGAGCAGGCGGGGGCCATCGCCGAGGATCTGGCTGCGGGCATGCTCGCGAGCACGATGGGCTTGGAGTTCGAAGACGCCGGTTGGGATGACCGCCGCAGCCAGCTGGAGATACGAGGCCAGCTGTACCGCACCATGAACATCACGGCCGCGGCGGCGGGCGACCCCGATGGGCGGTGGACCACCGCGGTGGCGGCTGCCGTCTTCGTCGGCCACCGGGGGAGCTGAACCCCGGGAGACCGAGTATGGTGCAGACGGCCCTCGAGTTTTTCTCCCGGGTGGCGGGGCAGTGGGGTCTTTGGATCGTCTTCGCCGTCGCCTTCCTGGAGACCTCGGCCATGGTAGGCCTCCTGGTCCCCGGAGAGACAGTGGTGCTGCTGGCCGGGGCGCTGGCCGCTCAGGGCGTACTCGACCTCGGCGACCTCCTGGTCGTGGTGGCCGTGGCCGCCATCCTGGGCGACAGTGTCGGGTATCTTCTGGGACGCAGGCTCGGGAGAGAGTACGTTCTGCGGCACCCGCGCTTGTTCCGTGTGAAGTCGCACCACTTCGAGCGGGTGGACCGGTACTTCGGGCGTCATGGCGGCAAGACGATCATGCTGGGTCGCTGGGTCGGTTTTCTGCGCTCCCTCGCTCCTTTCATCGCCGGCTCGGCCCGCATGCCTTACGGGCGCTTTCTTCTCTTCAACGTGGTCGGGGGAGTCACCTGGGCCGTGTCCATCACCCTGCTCGGCTTCGTTTTCGGGAAGAGCTACCATCTGGTGGAGAAGTGGCTGGGGCGGGTCAGCTTGTTCCTGCTCCTCTTCGCCGTGACGGCCGTGTTCTTCTGGCTGCTCGGGCGGTGGCTCACGGCACGGCGGGCGGTGTTGGGCGAGCTGGCGGGCGGGCTCACCGACGCGGTGCTGCGTTGGCGGTTCGTGCGGTACGTGGCGAGATGGTTCGCTCCGCAGATCGACTGGCTCATGCGCCGCTTCTCTCCCCGCAGGGCATACGGGCTGGGCCTCACGCTCGGCCTGGTGCTGTCGGTCTTGTTCGTGTGGCTCTTCGCCGTGCTGCTACAGGATGTGCGGGCGCAAGACCCCATCACCGCTCTCGACCGGGCGGTCGCCCTGGTGCTTCACGACCACGCCGTGCCGTGGTTGACCTCGGCCATGGTGGTGGTGACCTTCTTCGGCAGCGCCTGGTGGACGGTGGCGGTGGCCGCGGCGGCCGGTGGTGCTCTCGTCTGGCGCCGTCGCTGGCCGGAGGCGCTGGTCTTGACGACGGCCACCGGCGGCTCGGCCCTCATGACGGCGATACTCAAGGTATTGGTGCAGCGGCCTCGACCCGACTTCGTGGATCCGCTCATCCAAGCGTCGGGGTACTCCTTCCCCAGCGGCCACGCCACCGCGGCGGTGGCCCTCTATCTGCCCCTGGGTCTCTTGGCGGCGTCCTGGGTGCGCCATTGGGAGAACCGGGTGTATGTGCTGCTGGGGGCTGCGGCCGTTGTGGTCCTGGTCGGGTTCAGCCGCCTGTACCTTGGAGTCCACTATCTGACCGACGTTCTCGCGGGCTACGCAGTGGGAGCCTTCTGGACCACCATCTGCATCACCGCGGCAACCGTCCTGGCCCGTACCTACCGGGATCGCAATGCCCGGCCTCCCTGCTCCTGAGGCCGGGGCCGTCGAAACCGGATACCACGCCATGTTCGGCCGCGGCGGGGATTGTCACCCGGGAGTCCTCACATACTCCCGTGGGTATCTGTGGCATACTCCTGCGGTTGGCGGGAATGCGAGAATGTGAGGTCGAGCGTGGAACACGGCAAACTCTTTCCGCACGGCCGAGCCGCAGTGCTCGATGACGAGACCCGGCTTACTATGCTGAGCGAGGAACAGCTGCGCCGCCTCCTGGACCTGCGGGGGTCCGAGGATATCGTCGATCTGGGCAGCGGCACCGGCTTTTATACGAACCGGGTGGCCGCCTGGACGACGGGCACAGTGTACGCCGTCGAGCTACAGGCGGAGATGCAGCGCCGTCATCGGGAGAAGGGCGTCCCGGCGAACGTGCGCTTGGTGCTCGCCGATGTGAACGAGCTGCCGTTGGCTGCGGGGTCGGTCGATCGGGCACTCAGTATAAACACCTTCCACGAGACGCACGGGCGCCCCGGCCTGGAACGCCTGGCCCGCGCTCTCCGGCCCGGGGGACGATTCGTGGTGGTCGACTGGCGCCGCGCGGAGGAAGCGGCCGACCGGGGCCCGCGGCTGGAGCACCGGCTGACTCCCGAAGAGGTGGGGGCGATCCTCGAGCCGTGGTTCGCAGTGGCGGCGACGGAGGTCGTGAGCCCGTACTTCTTCGCGGTGGTGGCGGGGCTCAACCCGTCCGCCTCGGGCTGAGCGGCCGGGACCCGCGCGGGCCGAGCCGCGGCGGGCCCTCTCTGCCGGCGGGAACCTTCTGGACTTGCCTAGATACCCCCAAGGGTATATCATGGGCGGCGGTCCGATTCGACGCGGGGCGGCCCGCGGGCTGCAGGGTAGGCCTGCTCCGGGCGCTCCGTAAGAGAGGAGGAAAAGCAATGACGTCACCGACGGAGGATCTGGCGGGCCTGTCGCGTGCAGAGATCAAGCAGCGCATCGCGAGGCTCGAAGAGGAGCTCGAGGACCTGGGCTACGAACGTGCGCTGACGCTGGGTGGTACGGGCGTGCATATCGGCGCCGGCGAGGCCCAGCGCTTGCGGAACGAGTTCGAGAAGGACGAGGCCCGCATCACGGGTCAGCTGGCGGCGCTACGCGCCCTGCTTTGACCGAGGCTGCCGCCGGCGGCGGCAGCCTCGGTCGGCGGTTGTCGGGCCCGAGCCTGCGGGTGGAACGGGGCCGGATAGGCGCCTCCCGGGCGATGGTACACTGGTACGGTCATGACCGAACCGGTGACATACCTTTTTTCGGGCTACGCCCGTCTGCCGCAGGACGTCAGTCACCAGGCCGTCTACAAGCGGGTGGGTGTGATCGTGGAGGTGGACGAGCAGGGCCGGGTCCTCGATTGTTCCTCCACTCTGGTCACCGAGCTGGCCCGCGACTTCCTGGCCCGCCTCCTGCGGGGTCGCTCGGTCTTCTCTGAGCGCGACATCATGGAGCAACGCATCCGCCGGCACTACCGCGGCCACTCCCAGGGTGCGCTGATCTTCGCCCTGCACAAGGTCTTCGAATCGGTCGACCAGTCACCCCTCGTCCTGGGCGAGGGGGCCCCTGCGCCCTCCGGCGACGTCAGCCAGATCGGCCTGGCCGACGACTGCTGAGACGCGGCCGACACTCAGCCGGGATTGGGCGGGTTCCGCGGGCACGGGACTTGCGCGGACCCGCACGAAGTGTCATAGTATGTGTGCTGCACACATAGCTTGCGGACGGCACCGTCTCTGCCGGCCCATTTCTCGGCTATGAGCTCCCAGCGTTTGCGTCCGCGCACCGTGCTGGGGGCTTTTTGCTTTCCAGACAGAAAGTACTCACCTCGGGGGCGATGGAGCCCCACGCGGGAGGACGGCAACGGAGCGGCGTGGGTCTTGGAGGATGTGGAGGGCACGATGGCAGGAGCGCTCGAGGGTGTCAAGGTGCTGGACCTCTCCCGGGTCCTCGCCGGGCCCTTGTGCACGATGATGCTGGCCGATCTGGGCGCGGACGTGGTCAAAGTGGAGCGTCCGGGTTCAGGTGACGAGACCCGCGAGTGGGGCCCGCCGTGGGCCGGCACCGAATCGGCGTACTACCTCTGCGTCAACCGGAACAAACGCAGCCTGACGCTCGATCTCAAGGCCGAAGCGGGCAAGGCCGTGATCCGCCGTCTGGCTCGGGAAGCCGACGTGGTGGTCGAGAACTTCAAGACGGGCACACTCGAGGCCATGGGCCTCGGCTACGAGGTGCTGAGCGCGGACAACCCGGGCCTCATCCTTTGTTCCATCACCGGCTACGGCCACACGGGACCGGACAAGGACCAGCCCGGCTATGATTTTGCCATCCAGGGTCGGGGCGGCATCATGAGTATCACCGGTGAGCCCGACGGGCCGCCCATGAAGGTCGGGCTGGCCATCGTCGACGTGACGGCCGCCCAGCACGCGGCCATCGCCGTGCTCGCGGCCCTCCGGGCTCGGGAGCGCACGGGCCGAGGCCAGTGCATCGACATCGCCCTGCTCGATTCCCAGGTGTCCTGGCTGATCAACCGGGCGAGCAACTATCTGATAGGCGGTGCCGTTCCCAAACGCTACGGCAACGCCCACCCGAACATCGTGCCGTACGAGACCTTCCGGGCCAGCGACACATGGTTCAACCTCGCCGTGGGGAACGACTCCCAATTCCGCCGCTTCACCCGGCTCATCGGGGCACCCGAGCTCGCGGACGACCCGCGTTTCGTCACCAACCCCGCCCGCGTGGAGCACCGGGCCGAGCTCGTTTCGCTCCTCGGGACCTACCTGCGCCGGCGCACGGCCGCGGAGTGGCTGGAGCTCTTCCGGCGCGAGAAGATCCCTTGCGGGCCCATCAATTCCATCCCCGAGGTCTTCGCAGATCCGCAGGTGCTGGCCCGGGAAATGGTGGTGGAGATGACCCATCCCACCGCGGGGACCGTCAAGCTGGTGGGAAGCCCGCTGAAGTTGAGTGACACCCCGGTCACCTTCGCACGGCACCCCCCCCTTCTCGGAGAGCACACCGACGAGATTCTTGCCGAGGCGGGCTACTCCCGGGAGGAGATCCGGGAGCTCCGGGAGCGGGGCGTGGTGTGACCGGGGATTCGGGCAGGGTCTGAAGGGCGGAGCAAGGAGGGTCGGCGGAGGAAGAGGGAGCACGGTGGGAACGAGGGGTCGAGGCGGCCCCGGCACGGTACCAAGACCGCCTGGCCGGTGTGCGACCGGACGGGCTTGGGTTCGACACATCTTCAAGGAGGCATCGCATGGATTTCCGGTACACCACGGAACAGGAGCTCTTCAGACAGGCCGTGCGTGAGTGGGCGGTCAAAAACCTGGAGCCCCGCGCGCGGCAGATCGACAAGGAAGAGAACGGCATCCCCGACGACATCGTGCAGGGCTTGGTCGACCTCGGGGTGTTCGGGGTGACCATCCCCGAGGAGTTGGGCGGTTGCGCCGTTCCCGGCGAAGAGCTCATCTACGCCATGATCGCCATCCAGGAGATCGCCCGGGCCGATCTTTCCATGTCGACCCCGGTGTACACACTGCTCACCATCGGCTGGTCGTACATCGTCAACAAGTTCGGCACCCAGAAGCTGCGTGAGGAAGTGCTGCCCGCGGCGGCCGCCGGCAAGGCCTTTGTCGGGATCAACACCACCGAGCCCGGCGGCGGCTCCGACCTGGCTCACATCAAGACCCGGGCCGAGAAGAACGCGAACGGCAACTACGTCATCAACGGCGAGAAGGTCTACGTCTCGGGCCCCAAGGAGTGCGCGAAGCTCGGCGCCCCGAGCGGTCACTGCTCCCTGGTGGTGACCGATCCCACGGCCACCTACAAGGGCATGACTTTCATCTACATCCCGGCGCATCTCGACGGCATCAGCTGGAGCGTCTACGAGGACATGGGTCGCATGGGTCTCTCCACCGGCGGCTGGGTCTACAAGGACGTCGAGGTCCCGGGCTACTGCCTGCTGGGCGAGGAAGGCAAGGGCTTCTACCACGTGATGGAGGGCTTCAACGCTGCGCGTGTGCTGGTGGCGGCTGCCTGTCTGGGCGGCGCCGAGAAGGCCCTGGAGATCAGCGCCGAGTACGCTACGCAGCGCAAGACCTTCGGCCGGCCGCTCATCAAGTATGAAGGCATCTCGTTCGAGATGGTCAACGACTGGATGCAGCTCGACCTGCTGAAGCTCAACCTGCTGCGCGGAGCTTGGATGATCGGCTACGAGAGCCAGAACCCCGGTACCTTCAGCCGCAAGGACATCAACAAGGTGATCGCCACGTGTAAGTGCCTGTCGCCCACGCTGGCCCACGACGTGGCCCGCCACGGGATGATCTACCACGGCGCCTTCGGCTTCACGAAGGAGACCCCGCTCGAGATGATGCTGCGCGGCGTCATGTCGTACGAGGTGGGTGCGGAAGGCGGCCTGAACATCATGCGCGGCATCATCGCCCGTGACCTGTGGGGTGACGTCGCCAATCCGTTCAAGGCCGACGACTGAGGACGGGAGTCCGGTCGGGTTTGCGTGTCGGGGCGCCGCCGCCGCAGCCGGCGGCGCCCCGCACCCCCGCCCTCCCTCTCTGCGCCCCTCTCTCCGCCGCACGCAGGAAGGAAGTATGGAAAAGGTCGACTGCATCATCGTCGGTGGAGGCCTGGCCGGTCTTTCGGCCGCCTACGGCCTCGCCTCCGAGGGTCTGGAAGTCATCGTCATCGAACGGGGTGACTACTCCGGAGCGAAGAACGTCACCGGCGGCCGTCTCTATCTCAGCCCGATCCGTGACCTCTACCCCGAGCTCTGGGGAGCGGCCCCCTTCGAGCGGCCGGTCACCCGCGAGTTCATCACGCTCATGGGCGACGGTCCGCACACGACCATAGAGCTGGCCTCGGAGCGCTTCGCCACCCCGCCCTATCAGTCGTACACGGTTCTGCGCGCCCGGCTGGACCAGTGGTTCGCCGACCAGGTGATGGAGAAGGGCGGCCTGGTCATTACCAAGAACCGGGTGGACCAGTTGCTCCTGGAGGGGAGCAAGGTCGTGGGTATCCGAGCGGGCGAGGACGACATCGGGGCCGATGTCACCATCATCGCCGAAGGCGTGCTGGGCCTGCTCGCGAGCAAGGCCGGCCTGCGCGAGGAGCCCAAGCCCCAGGATCACGCCTTGGGCTACAAAGAGGTTGTCGAGCTTCCCCCGGGAGTCATTCAGGACCGCTGGCACCTCAACGAGAACGAGGGCGCGGCCCACCTGTTCATGGGCACGGTCACCCGGGGCCTGATGGGCGGCGGCTTCATCTACACCAACAAGGACTCCATCTCCCTGGGCATCGTGGTAGGCATGCAGGCCATGCGCGCGGCTCCGGAGAAGATCGAATCCTATACGTTACTCGACGCGTTCAAGGAGCTCCCGCAGATCAAGCCGCTGGTGAGCGGCGGCACCGTGGTGGAGTACAGCGCCCACGCCATCGCCGAAGGCGGCATCGCCAAGGTGCCGAAGCTCTTCGGCGACGGCTACCTGCTCGCCGGGGATGCGGCCGGTCTTTCCCTGAACGCGCTGGTCACCGTGCGGGGCATGGATTTCGCCATCGCCTCGGGCTACTACGCGGCCCGCACGGTGATCGACGCCCGCGCCCGCGGTGATTTCTCCGCCGCCGGCTTGGCCCAGTACGAGCAGTCTCTGCGCCGCAGCTTCGTGCTGAAAGACCTGCAGACGGCCCGGGAGATTCCCCGCACCATCGAGAACCCGCGGCTGTTCACCCACTACCCCCAGGCGGTATCGCGCCTCCTCGAGCAGGTGTTCACCATCGGCCCGGGACCGGCGCAGAAGCTCTCGAAGACGGTGGTGGACGGCGTCCGCAAGGAGTTCCTCAATGTACGGACGCTCAAGGAACTCTACGCGATGCGCAAGATCTGAAGAGAAGGTGCACCGATGAACATAGAAGCGAAGCTGGGGCTCGACGTCTTCAAGATCGACAAGGAGCGCCACATCACCATCGACGTGGAGATCTGCAACTCGGTGTGTGTGAACAAGGCCTGCCTGTACGTGTGCCCCGCCCACCTGTACGAGATCGACGACCAGGGCAACAACACGGTGAACTACGAGGGCTGTCTGGAGTGCGGCACCTGTCTCATAAGCTGCGAACACCGCGCCCTGGAGTGGCATTACCCCCGGGGCGAGTACGGACGCCAGTACCGCAT
>JAMDDA010000063.1 GCA_023488925.1 Actinomycetota bacterium | reverse complement strand
GGCCGCCGGTTGCCGGGCGCCGGTGCTCCGTTTCGGGCTACCGGCGACGGGGGTGGCCGGGCTCGGGGGTTATTCCGGTGCGGGGAACGGGTAAGCCCGACGGCGACGGGGGACCTTCGAGAAAGGGGTGCGAGTGGAGCTCAAGCGGGCGGACAGTGAGGCCGTCGCGGAGATGCGGGCGGAGAAGCTCCGCAGTTTCCACGTGCCCTTGCTGCCCAACTTCCATGTCCACCTGGCCCATCACGCCGACGTGTTCGGCGTGTGGGACGGAGCGAGCATGGTGGGGTACGCCATGCTGTTGTTCGACAAACACGAGGGGCACGACCATGTGACTCTGGTCGAGGGCTACCTCACGCCTCCCTACCGGGACCGCTACGAGGACATGCTCGATGTGCTCCGCGAGGAACTGGCCCCGCGGGCCTACCTGGCCCGCAGCGACGATTGCACGTTCGAGACGGCCCTCATCGCCCAAGGATTCGCGATGGAGGTCAGCATGATGGTGATGGTGGCCCGCGCGGCCGTGTCCCCGGAACCGCGGGAGGAGTTGGACCTGGTCCCTCTGGACTACCCCCACCTCCGTGCGGCCCACGACCTCATGCTGCATGCCCGCGGCGTGCAACAGGCGCCCACCTACAGCGAGCTGGAACAGGAGATGGAGAACGACAGCCACTGGGTGCTGCTCGACCGGGAACAGGCCGTGGGTCTCGTGATCCGCGAGCGGAGCGAGGGCACCCGCTACTGCCTGCTCGACGTGCTCGCCCCCCACGTGGGGGACGACGTCCTGGTATGGGGTCTGCACACCGCCGGCCGGCTGATCGCGGGGAACGAGATGACCCCGGCCGCTCTCGTGGACGCCCGGGACGCCCGCAGGCTGCAGGTGTTTCGGCGCGCGGGATACTACACGGCGGCCGGCTATCTGGTCTTCTACGACCAGCTGGCGGGGCGCCCGAGCGTGCCGGTCATTTCCCGTGACGAGCTGTGGGAGCTCATGCAGTCGGGAACCCCCTTGCACGTGGTGGACGTGTTGGGGGAGGACCACTGGGCCCGCGGGCACCTGCCCGGCGCGGAGTGGATCGATTTCCGCAGCCTGACCCGGGAGGCGCGCAAGCGCTACCGCAAGGACGAGAAGATCGTGGTGTACTGTAACGATTTCACCTGAGAGGCCGGGGCGATCGCAGCTGATAAGCTGCGACAGCTGGGTTACGCGGATGTGGCCGACTACGCGGGCGGCATCGACGACTGGACGGAAGCGGGTTTGCCGGTGGAAAAGGGGTAGACCGTGGGCATGTTGGAGAGATTGCTGGGGCGCCGGGAAACCGGGCCCGTGGTCGTGTACCACTCGCCCACCTGAATGGACTGCCAGGCGGCGAGGAGGTTCTTCGCCGAGAACCGGGTGGCCACGGTGGAGCACGATGTCACGGCCGGCGAGGCCGTCAAGGAGAAGATGATCCGTGAGTTCGGTCGGGTGGCCACTCCGGTGATCGTCATCGGTCGCCGAGTTTTCTGGGGCTTTGCCGACAACCGCCGGGATATCGCCGACCTGCTGGGGATCGAAGCGGATACGGGCGAGCAGCAGGGGGAGACCCCGTGACCTCTCTGGTCGACCACCACCAGGTGGAGAAGCTGTTGGTGCTGGTGGCGGCCATCAGGAGCGGACTGGTGGACGCTCTCGCCGGCGACTCTCCGCGTAGCGCGGAAGAGGTGGCTGCGGACGTCGAAGGCGACCTGCGGGCCTGTCGCGTCATGCTGGAGGCCCTGATGTCCCTGGACGTGGCGGAGAAAGTCCCGGGAGGCTACCGGCTGACCGCGCTCGGCCGCACCCACCTGCTCGAGCCTCCCCCGGGCGCTCCGCTCCCGGCCGAGCTGGAGCGCGCGTCGCTCCTACACCAGGAACGCAAGTTCCGCGGTTGGCTCGATCTCCCCTATATCATCCGGCACGGGCGCCCTCCGGAGCGCGATCCCGGGGAGCGCGATCTGCGCAGCTTCGTGCGCACCATGGCCGAGGGCGACCCGCCGGCCATGGACGAGGTGGTCGAGTCCTGCTTGGCTTACGCCGCGTTGGGAGGGGGAGCGGTGCGCCGCATGATCGACGTGGGTGGAGCGGTGGGTCACATGGCCCGGCGCTTCGCGGAGCGAGGGGTGGAGGCCACTCTTCTCGACCGTCCGGAGGTGCTGCCGGAGGCTCGGATCTATCTGGGTGACTGGGCGCAGAGGATCCGGTTGGTGGGGGGCGATTTCCGCGAAAGTCTCCCCCCTGGGCCCTTCGACCTGGCGTACCTGGGCAACATCTACCACATCTACGGCCCGGCCCGGAATGCGGCTCTCACCGCCCGCGTGCATGACGCGCTTGCTCCCGGCGGGGTTATCGCCATCCGGGACTACGTCTGGGAGCGGAGTCCCCGGGCGCCCCTGTTCGCCGTCAACATGCTGCAGGCCACGGAGGAGGGCGGCGTATGGCGGGAAGCCGACTATCGCGGTTGGCTGGAGTCCGCCGGCTTTGCGGATATCGAGGTTCTGGACCTGGCCAAGAGCCCTAATCAGCTGGTCCTGGGCAGGAAAAAGCCGGTCCTGGCCGGGAAGGGCACGTGACCCGCTCCCGGAGAAGAAAAGATCTCCCGGGCAAGGTTTATCGAGGCTGGACACTGGTTAATCTCCCCTCTGGCTCGGTCTCGGCTGGGCCCCGTGAGAGTCACCCCGCGGCTGCGGCCGGTGGCGTACAAGTGCGAGTCAAGTCGGAGCAAGGAAAGGAGCACCACAGCGATGGGCGACACACTGGGCAACTTGAAAGACGCGTTCGCCGGTGAATCCCAGGCCAACCGCCGGTACCTGGCGTACGCCAAGAAAGCCGAGGAGGAAGGCTACCCATTGGTGGCCAGGCGCTTCCGCGTGGCGGCCGAGTCGGAGACCATTCATGCTCACAATCACCTCCGGGTCATGGGTGGGCTGAAGTCGACCGCGGACAATCTGAGGGCTTCCATCGGGGGGGAGAACTACGAGCACGTGACGATGTACCCGGACTTCATAGCCCAAGCCGAGAAGGAAGGCAACGAGGAGGCCAAGTACTCCTTCCACGCGGCCAACGAAGCGGAGAAGTTCCACGAGAAGATGTTCGCCGAGGCTCTCGAGAAGATGGAGGCTCTCGGCGACTCCAGGTTCTATGTGTGCCAGGTGTGCGGCATGACCTACGAGAACGAAGTGCCCGAGCATTGCGTGGTGTGCACCGCGCCGAAAGAGAAGATCCTCGAGGTGGCCTGAGGGCGCCCGTGGCCACCGTGCCCGACAGCGCCGAGAACGCCGTCCGCTGCGTCTGCGGCGAGTGCCCCAGCAAACCGGCCGAGCTGAAGAGCTTCTACTGCGCCCGCGGCGCGGGCGGCTCGGCGGTCCAGCATCGCGGCTGCCTCTGCGGCGAGTGCCCGCTCACCGGGGACTACGATCTGTGGGGTGACTACTACTGCGAGAGCGGAGCGGCTTCCTGACAGGCCGAGTCCGCCGCGCACGGCCCCCTCGGCCGTGAACCCCTCGGGCTTCCGTCCGGCCGGTCGGCTATCATGTCAGTCTGTCGGCCGGCCGGGAGCCCGACTGTGGTACCCCGGAAAACCAACCGGCCGCCGGCGCCGCCGGCGGCCGCGATTACGCCAACGACCCCAGAGGTGCAGACATGGAGAGGTACCCACTGAAAGACGACATCTGGTGGGTGGGGGCCATCGACTGGAACGTGCGCGATTTCCACGGCTACGAGACGTCGCGGGGCACCACCTACAACGCCTACCTGATCACCGACGAGAAGAAGGCGCTGGTCGACGGCGTACGCCACGGGTTCGGGCCGGAACTGCTGCGGCGCCTGCGCGGGTGCTGTGATCCGGGGGACATCGACTATCTGGTGATCAACCACGTGGAGATGGATCATTCCGGGGCCATCCCCTGGCTCGTGGAGCGGCTCGGCCCGGTAAAGATCCTCTGCTCCAAACGGGCCAAGGACGCGCTCTTCCTGCTCTACCACGGGGAAGGTGTCGCGGGTTGGGATATCACCGTGGTGGGCACGGGCGACGAGCTCTCTCTGGGGCGGTACACGCTGACCTTCCTCGAGGCGCCCATGCTCCACTGGCCGGACAGCATGCTTACGTACGTCAGGGAGCCCAAGGTTCTCCTGGCCAACGACGCCTTCGGCCAGCACCTGGCCACCTCCAAGCGTTTCGCCGACGAGGTCGACCCGGGCGTCGTCATGGACGAGGCCGCCAAGTACTACGCGAACATCCTCATGCCGTTCGGCGCGCAGGTGCAGAAGCTGGTCAAACAGGTGGGCGAGCTGGGCTTGGAGCTCGACACCATCGCTCCCAGCCACGGTGTCATCTGGCGGACGTCTGCAGACGTCGCGCGCATCGTCGACGCCTACGTGGCCTGGAGTCACTTCGAAGCCCCGGCACGGGTGGCGCTCGTCTTCGACACCAGGTGGCATTCCACCGAGAAGATGACCCGGGCCATCGAAGACGGCATCGCGCAGGAAGGCGTGGAGTGCTCCGTCTTTCGGCTGAACCGCTCGGCCCTGGCCGATGTGGCTCGGGCGGTGCTCGATCATCGGGCCTTCCTGGTGGGTTCGCCCACTCTCAACAACGGCATGCTGCCCACCGTCGGGGGCTTCATGACCTACCTCAAAGGCCTGCGGCCGAAAGAACGCCTGGCGGCCGCCTACGGCTCCTACGGTTGGGGCGGCGGCGGGGCCAAGCAGATCGATGCCGGTCTGCGGGAGATGGGGCTCACGGTCATGGAGCCGCTGGAGTTCAAGTACGTCCCCACCGAAGATGACCTGTCCGCCTGCGTGGAGTATGGCCGCCAGGTCGCTCGGCGGGTGAAAGTGTGGGGAACCTGAGCGCCGGCGAGCGAGGGGGCGGCCGAAAGCCGCACCGGGAGTTCCCGGCGCGGCTTTCGGCCCGACACCGTTACCGGCCTGCGGACGCCTAAGAGGCTGTTGAAGAACCCGGGATCACGCCCCGTTCGGCCGCGGCCAAGAGTCAAAATGGAGCGGTTATTCGTCTCCGAACGTGGCGGTCATGGTCTTTGGCAACAGCCTGCTAGTGTGCGGCTTCGCCCCGCACCAGGCCGGGGCGCTTGATCGCCGCGTAGTTCTTGGGCGGCCGGATCTCGCGGAACTTGTCGAGCTGCCCCAGGCTCTCCAGGCGCTGGTAGATCTGTACCCAGGCGCAAGGCTTGTCGCTGTCGACTTCACACCGGCCGTGGTTGGTGCCGCCGCACGGCCCATTGAGCAGACCCTTGGGGCAGCGGGTCACCGGGCAGATACCCCCGGTCCACTGCAGTACACATTCGCCGCAGGTGGAGCACTTCTCCTCGAAATGCATGTGGCGGAACGAGTTCCCCAGGAAGAGGCTGTCGTTGGTCGGGAACACCGGGAGGTCGGTGGCATCCACGGCCGACTGCACGCCGGCGCCGCAGCTCATCACCAGCACGGCGTCGGTTCGCTCCAACTCCTCCTTGTGCTTGCGGAAGTGCCGCTTGGTGTCGAGTTCGTGGCAGGGGGCATAGACCACGGTGGAGCCGGTGGTCGTGTGTCCCTCTTCCTCCAAGATGCGGCTGAGCTCCTCTATCTCCCACTCGCCGCCGGTTTGGCACTGGGTGGAGCATTGTCCGCAACCGACGAAGAAAAGGTGCTTGTAGGGGGCGACCATCTCGATGATGTCCTCGATAGGCTTCTGCTTGGTGATGATCATGCGGGTCCTCCGTTTGCGTGGGCGGGCAGGCTCGGGGTTTTCTCGGGCGGGGGACTCTTCGCGTACACGAGCGAGCAGACATCGTGGTGCTCGTTACGGCGGGAGGCTTCGTACAGTACGACCTCACCTTCGGTGCTGGAGAGCAGGCCGCGCAAAACGGCACGATCCAGGGTGCACACCAGCCGGGGGCGCCGGGTGGCCACTTCCCGGAAGAGGCACTCGCGCACTTCGACGCGCACCCGGTCTCCGTGGCGCTCCAGTGTGAGCTCGGCGCCGGCTTCGAGCAGGGCGGCCACCGGGGAGTCTCCGGGGACGGCGGGACGCAGGGCGGCCAGCCGCCGCCCGAAAGCGAAACCCACCTGCTCGGTGATCACCTGGGCCGCATCGCCGAAGTGCTCTAGAGTGCTCAGCAAGAGCTCGGCCAGCATCTCGTATTGCCGCACCGGCAGCTGCAGGTCGAGGCGCTGTTCGCTGCGCGAGTACACCTTCGGCGGGCGCCCTCCTTCGGGCCGGTGGCGGAAATCCGCCTGCAGCAGGCCGGTCTCGACCAGTCTCTCCAGGTGAGCGCGGGCCACCGTGCGGTGGATGCCGAAAGTGAGGCCCACATCGGCGGCGGTCACCGGTTCAGCGGCCTCGGCCACATACTTGAATATTGCTCTGCGGGTGGGGTCCCCGAGGGCGTCGGCCAGGAGGTCGAGCTGGGCGGCGGGTGATACGGGAGTGGGCATGGTCATACCGACAGTGTAGCGGCCCGAAAGGCTCCGCACAAGGGGTTTGGTGTGTGAGAATGCACGTAACTGGGGAAGCGCGCGCGCCGGAGGCCGTTCGATCCGTTCGAGCGGGGGACTGCTGCTACACTTAGACGTGCTGGAGCTGCTGTGAACCTTGCAGGGAAGGAGTGCGGGCATGGCGAGGTACCTCATCGTCGGGAACGGCGTAACCGGCATGCGGGCCGCCGAAGTGCTGCGGCGATGCATGCACGACGCGGAGATCACGCTGGTGACCGAGGAGGCTCATCCGTTCTATCGCCGCCCCCAGCTGGCCGACTACGCGGCCGGCGCGGTGGGCGAAGCCCGTCTTTGGGGGAAGCGGAAGGAATACTACGCTGAGCAGCGGTTCGATCTGCGTCTCTCCAGCCGAGTGGTGGGAGTGGACACGACCGCCCGAAAGGCGATGCTGGCCGACGGGTCGGCGCTTGCCTACGACGCTCTCTTGGTGGCGAGCGGCCGCCGGCTGTCGGCGGGGAGTCTCGCAGGGGCCGATCTCGCGGGGATCAACTGCTTCAAGACGTTGGACGAGGCCCGGGCCATCCGGGAGCTCCAGGGCTCCGGTAAGAGGGGCGTCGTCTACGGCAACGGCCTGGTGGCGTTGGAGCTGGTGCGGGCCTTGACCGGGGCGGGGTTCACCACCACCTACTACGTGCCCACCGAGCGCTTGTGGCCCGCTGTGCTCGATGAGGACGCGGCCGAGATCGCCGCGAGCCGAGTGCGGGCCTCGGGGGCCGAGTTGGTGTTGGGGGCGCGGGTGGAGGCGGTGGAGGGCCGCGGCGGTCGGGCCGCCGGGCTGGTGCTGGCCGGGGGCGAAACCGTATCGGCCGATGTCGTGGGGGTGTGCACCGAGTACACGCCCGCGGTGGATTTCCTGCCCGACGGTGGTTTCGGCTTCAAAGTGGATGCCGGCTTCGCGACCCCGTGGGACGGCATCTACGCTGCCGGCGACGTCACCGTGGCCGCTTCCAAGCACTACTTCAACTGGCTGCGCTCCTGGCGGCAGGGCGCGGCCGTAGGCGCCGTGCTCGCCGGGGAGGAGGGCGAAGTCCGCCCCGAGATCGACGTGCTCAACATGCAGGTGCTCGGCCTCAGCCTGGTGGTCGTCGGTCAGACCGTGACGACCCATCGCTCCGGCTACAGCGAGATGCGGGGCGACTACCCGTACGGCGAGTTCTACAAGAAACTCGTCTTCGATCCCGAAGGGGTGCTGGTGGGGGCTCTCCTCCTGGGCAATGTCGCCGAGGCGGGTGCTCTCGAGGAGGCCATTCGCGCCGGCCGGCGCAAGGACGAGCTGGCGCCCTCCCTGCTCCATCAGATGTTCGACGTGACGTATCGCACCTCCTATTTGGGGGTCCAGTGCCCGGTCTGCCGGCATGAGATCCAGCTGGCCCGGGGTGCCCATCCGGGCGACCTGCTGACCTGCCCGGTCTGCGGTACCGAGCTGACCCTGCAGCAGGGCGACGTGGGTCTCAGGGCCCGCGTGGCGAAGTGAGCCTCCGGTGAGTGTCGAGGTTCTCGGTATCGCCGCCAGTCCACGGCGCAAGGGCAACACCGAGACCCTGCTCGACTGGGCCCTGGAGGCCGCTGCCGAGGCGGGGGCGCAGGTTGTGAAGTTCCGCCTGCGTGAGTTGGAGATAAACCCCTGCATCGCCTGCGACGGTTGCTTCGACGACGGCGCCTGCATCGTCGAGGACGACATGGAGAAGCTCTACCCACACCTCAAGGGGGCGGACAGCATCATCCTGGCTGCTCCCATCTTCTCCATGGGTCTGGCTGCCCAGGCGAAGGCCATGGTCGATCGTTGCCAGCCGTTCTGGGCCGTCAAGTACGTTCTGCGCCGCTCCCTCATCCCACCGGGGCGCCCGGAGAGGATGGGGGCGTTCCTGTCCTGCGCGGGGACGCGGTACAAGACGGTCTTCGACGGAGCCCGACAGGTGGTCAGGTACTTCTGGCACGTCCTCGAGGTTCAGCCGGCGGGGGAAATCCTCTGTCCCGGAGTCGACGCCAAGGGCGAAATCAACGACTACCCCTCGGCCCGGGAGGTCGCGCGGGATATCGGGCGGCGGTTGGCCGTTTCGCGGTAATTCAGGGGGCAGGACCGGAGGGAGATGATGAGCTCGCCGAAGAGGCGCCCGCGTATTCTTGTAGTGGACGACGACGACAACGTGCGCCATCTCGTGGCGGCGTATCTCGAGCGGGAAGGGTACGAGATCGCCCAGGCCGCCGACGGTAACGAGGCTTTGCGCGAAGCGGAGCGCAGCCTTCCCGACCTGGT
>JAMDDA010000106.1 GCA_023488925.1 Actinomycetota bacterium | reverse complement strand
CGACCTTCTCCATGAGGCTGCCGGGCAGGTAACCCAGCTTCTCGCCGGCCTCCACCGCCGGCCGGGTAAGGATGATACGAGCCACCTCGCCGGACGCGAGGGCGGCGGCGGCCATGGCCATGGCCAGGTAGGTCTTGCCCGTCCCGGCCGGGCCGATCGCGAAGGTCACGGTGTTCGCGCGGATGGCATCGACGTAGGCTTTCTGGTTCACGGTCTTCGGAGCGATGCGCCGGCCCCGATGCTCCAGAATGACATCGCCGACGATGGCCGTGACCCGCGGCGCGCCGCCGTTGCCCGTGACCCGCAGCGACGCGGCCAGCTCGAGCGTGGCCTTGTCCAGGGGATGACCAGACCGCACGAGGGAGAGCAACTCGCCGATGAGATCGGCCACCCGCTCCACCTCCTTCTTGGAGCCCCGCAGCGTCAGTTCGTTGCCGCGCAACGAAAGGTCGCAATCGAGCAGATGCTCGAGAGTCCGCAGGTTGGTGTCGTGCTCCCCCACGAGAAGCGCTGCGAGGTAGTTGTCGAGATCGAGTACCTTCGTAGTCACTCCGCCCGCTCTCCTGCCTGACGCAGCCGGACACATGCGCGAGTACCCTTGCGAAAGCGTCAGCCCGCCAGGCGCTCCTTGACCATCTGCGCAGCCGTCTTGCCGTCGACGGAGGCACCCGCCCGACTCATGAGCAGCCCCATGACCTTGCCCACGTCCTTGGGCCCGGTCGCGCCGGTCTCGGCGATGAGCTCCTCGATGAGGGCACGCAGGGCGGCCTCGTCGAGCTGGGCGGGGAGGAACTCGTCGATGAGGGCCGCCTCGGAGGCTTCCTTCGCGGCCAGATCCTCCCGGCTCCCGGCGCGGAAGGCCTCCACGGCCTCGAGGCGCCGCTTCTTCTCCCTGCGGAGCACGGCGATCTCGGCATCGGGGCCGAGGGTGGACCCGGAATCCTTGGCTTCACGTTGCAACATGGCGACCAGGTAACGGACGGCCGCCACCTCCTCCTTACGTCCGGCCTTGAGGGCGGCCTTCATCCGCTCCTGCAGCTGTTGAACGACGCTCAAAGGAGGCCGCCGAGCCTCTCTCCCCCGAGGACGTGCAGGTGCAGATGGTCCACTTCCTGCCCGGCATCGCGGCCCACGTTGCTGATGACGCGATACCCGGACTCGCCGATCCCGGCCGCGCGGGCCACCGCCACGGTGAACTCGAGGAGCTTCTGCGCGCGCTCCCCGGTCCAGCACCCGATGTCGTTGAGGGAGGCCAGGTGCTCCCGGGGCATGACCAACAAATGGACCGGAGCTTTGGGATTGATGTCGTGGATAGCGATGAAGTCGTCGTCTTCCAACACCCGCCCGCTCGGGATCTCCCCGCGGATGATCTTGCAGAAGATGCAGTCGTCCATAACGGCGTAAGTATACTACCAATCCCCCAAGGAAAAACGGACTACGGCGACCCCCACCGGTCCAGCCGTCTCCGTGCGCAGCACCCGCCGGCCCAGGCCGGCCAGGGAAAGGCCCCAGGCGGCAAACCGTCCGATCTCCCCGGCGCTCCAGCCTCCCTCCGGCCCCACCCAGAGGGCAAGAGCCAGCGCGGGCGGCGGAGGGGCGAAGGGCGCCAGAGCGGCCGGTACGGGCGCAGCCGCCGCAGCCGGCCAGACCGGCCAGACCGGCGGGGCGGTTGGGGCCGGCGGGGCAGGCGGGGCCCCCGCGAGAACCGCCCGCTGCCGGTCGAGCCAGCTCTCCAGACTCTCCGCAGCGCCCGGCTGCAGCACAACCCCCGCCGGCCGCACGCCGTCACCCCCGGCGGACGCCGCCAGCCGGTCCCGAGCTTCCTGCAGGGAAGCAGCGGTCTCCACCACCGGCACCCCCAGCTGCCGGCTCTGCTTGGCGGCTTGGCGGGCCACCCGGCGCCAGCGCTCCACGCGCTCCCTCAGGCGATCCCGGGGCAGCGCGGGCGAACCGTCGGCGGGGACCACCACAAAGGCGTCCACGCCCACCTCGGTGCCCTTCTCCACCACCAGATCCATCTTGCGCGGCTCGGGGAGGGCCTGCACCAGGGTCACGTGCACCGGCGGGGTGCCGGCGTATGGCTCCGGGACACCCAGCCGCACGCGCACGCGCTCCCCGACCGCCACGAACTCCGCGGGCACCAACACACCGTACGGTTCGAGGACCACCTCGCAGGGCTCCCCGGCACGCGCGCGCAGGACCTTGCGGGCGCGGTGGGCGTCGTCGGCGGGAAGGGTGGCCTCCCGGCCGGCGATACCGCCGTCGCCCACGCCGCCGGGGCCGAACGCTTCGGTCGGGAGGAAGAACCGTGGCCGCAGGGCCCTCCCGGCTCCGGCCTGTCGTCTCCCCACCCGGTCCGAACCGTCCCCGCGCAGGCTCACTTCCCCGCGGCGATCAGGGCGAGCGCCTTGTCAAGGGTCTCGTCGACGGCGGTGGTGGCCGGGTCGTCTGGAGCCAGGACGTCGGGCTCTATACCCTTCTTGTTGATGTCGGCCCCCGACGGAGTACGGTACACGGCGGTGGTCACCTTGAGGGCTCCGCCGTTGCTCAGGGAAAGGATCGTCTGCACGAGCCCCTTGCCGAAGGTCTTCTCCCCTACGATGGTGGCCCGCTTGGTGTCTTTCAGCGCGCCGGCCACGATCTCCGAGGCGCTCGCCGAGAAACCGTTCACGAGCACATATACGGGAACCGGCGGGACGGCGTTCCCCCGCGCTTCGTAGACCTGCTTGGGGGAATGCAGGCCCTCGGTGGTGACGATGACCCCGCCGGGGATGAAAATGCTGGCCACGTCGACGGCCTCCTCCAGGAGGCCCCCACCATTGTTGCGTAGGTCGAAGACGATGGCATCGGCCTTGTCCACGGCCAGAGCTGTCTCCACCGCCCGGCGAAGACGTTCCCCCGATTTCTCCGAGAACGTGATGAGGCGGATGTGCGCCACGTTGTGCGAACCGGCTTTGACGATCTCGCTCTCCACCACAGGGATGGTGATGGTCTTCCGCGTGAGCGTGAGTTCCTGGAGCGTGCCGCCCTCGGGCAGGTGTGCCCCGTCCCGCGGGGACTCCTCGGGCCCGACGCTGCCCGGGGGCACATGGTAGACCTTGAGCGTGACCTGGGTACCTTCTTTCCCCTTGATGCGGGTGACCACCTCGTCCAGACTGAGGCCCTTTGTGTCCTCGCCGTTCACGGCCAGGATGATGTCGCCGGGCTTCACCCCGCCGCCCGCGGCCGGCGAACCCTTGAACGTGGAGACCACGGTGATGAACGCCCCCTTCATCTCCACGGTCATACCCACCCCCGAGTAGGAGCCGCCCGCCCGTTCCTGGAAATTCGTGTACTCCTCGGGACTCAGGTAGTTGGTGTAATCGTCCCCGAGACCCTGGAGCAGCCCGCGCACGGCGTCGTCTTCCAACGAAGCCTCGTCCACGGGCCGGTAGAAAGTGTCGTCGAGCTTGTCCAGGACCTCCTGCTCCAGCGGGAAGTCCTGCTCCTGCCCGAGGAAAGCACCGGCCAAGCCCGGCGGCAGGGCGTCGCGGATCAGGTTGCGGGTGGTCGCATGGCTCCCGAGGCCCAGCCCCACCAGGAGGGCGGAGAAGGCCACCAGTACCACCGCCAAGAGGACGGAGGCAGTCGTGAGGGTACGCTTCACGCTACAGGTAACCCATGGGATCGACTGGAGTACCATTCACCCGCACCTCGAAGTGCAGGTGAGGTCCGGTGGAGTATCCGGTGCTGCCCACCTTACCGATGACTTCACCCTTTTCCACGGCATCACCCACCCCCACCAGGATCTGCGACTGGTGGGCGTAAAGAGTGGTCAAGCCGCCGCCGTGGGAGATCACGACGGCCTTGCCGTATCCGCCCCGCCATCCCGCGTACACCACGGTGCCGCTGTCGGCCGCCTTGATGGGAACCCCCATGCCGGCCGAGATGTCGAGGCCGGTATGCATCTTCCGCACGCCGAAGATGGGATGGACGCGGTAGCCGAAAGGCGAGGAGATCCGGCCGATCACGGGCCAGATCAGGCGGCCGGTTCCCTTGACGGTGCCCGTCGTATCGGAGAGCGCCCGAAGCTCGGACTCCAGCCGGGCCGAATCGGCCAGCAGGGCGTCCTCCTGCTGCTCCCACGTCGCCTTGTCCTTCTCGGCCTTCTCGACGACCGCGCGCTTGGCGTTGCGGGCCGCATCGAGCTGGGCCAGCTTGGAAGCCCGCTGCCGCACCAGGCTGTCGAGCTCGTCTTTCTGTTCCCGCTGCCTCCGCTCGACCGCAGCGACCTGCCGCTCCTGCTCTTCCAGACCGGCCTTCTCGGTCGCGACCCGGGTGCGCAGCTCCTTCACCTGGGTCAGAATCGCGCGATCCTGGTCGATGATGAGCGCCAGCAGATCCAGGCGATTCACCAAGTCGACCAGGCGGTGCGCAGAGAACAGCACCTCCAGATAGCCGAGACCCCGGCTCTTGTAGATGTTGGCCGCGCGGGCGTTCAGGGTCTCCTGGGCGCGGACCAGGTCGCGCTGGGTCCGCTCGAGCTCCCTTTTCTTGCGGGCGAGTTCGTCGACCAGCTGGGCCCGCTCGGCCTCGGTGACACCCAGTTTCTCGGCTACGACATCGCGCTCGCGGGTGACCTTCTCGAGCTCGCCCTCCAGGCTGTCGATGCGCTGGTCGAGGACCGCGATGTCCTCGAGGGCTCCTTTGCGAGTCTCCTCCGCTTTGCGGATGGCTGCCCGGGCCTGCTCGAGCTTCTGCTGGTTTTGGTCGAGGGCCTGATCGATCTCCCCGCGGGTCTTGCCCTCCGCGGCCGGCAGGCCCTGCCCCCGTTCGCCGGGCGGCAGCCCCGCTCCCGCCGCCAACAGCACCAACGCGAACGCCGCAGCGAGAAGAGCGCGTCGTGCCTTCGGCGACCGGAGGAACCGTCTGCCCACGCACTCGTGGGGCTCGGTCATCGGTTCACCGTCATCGCTTCGCTTTCCCCCACCTACACATTGAGGAACCGGCGCAGGCCCAAGCCGGAGCCGACCGCCCCGATGAGGGCCCCCACCCCCAACAGGATGACCGCCAGCTGCGCCACCGAGACAGCCGAGGCCGGTACCGTCAGGAACATCAGCGCCCCCCGAATGCGGTCCATCACGAAGTTCGTGCCCAAAGTGACGAAGATCAGGGCCAACACCGCTCCCACGAGCCCGACGGCCAGCCCCTCGATGATGAAAGGCCAGCGGATGAACCAGTTCGTCGCGCCCACCAGCTTCATGATCTCCACCTCGCGCCTGCGGGCATAGATCGACAGGCGGATGGTGTTCGAGATGAGCAGGATGGAGACCCCGCCCAGCAGGATGATGAACACCAGCGAGATGTTGCGGATGACGGAGGTCACCCGGAAGATACGCTCGGCCAGCTCCTTGCCGTAACGCACCTCTTCCACCATCGGCTTACCGTTGAACCGGGCGGCCACCACCGAGGCCTGCTGCGGATCCTTCAGCGAGATCTCAAAGGAGGCCGGCAGCGGATTCTTGGCGAGCCCCTCGAAGAGCTCGGGGTGGTCCTTCAGGTCCTCTTTCAGCCGTTTCAGGGCTTCGTCCTTACTTACGAACTGGGAGTCCTTCACTTCGGGCATGGCCAGGATCTGCTTCTGCAGGGCCTCGACCTCGGTGGACGTCACGCTGTCTTTCAGGTATACGGTGATCTCGACCTTCTGCTCCACGTCCTTGAGCACAGCGTTGATGTTGTACACGAACACCAACACTACGCCCAGCACGAACATGCTGAGGAACACCGTCACCATGGCGGCGACGGTCATGAAGTAGTTACGCCATAGGGAACGAAGAGCCTCCCCGAAGAAGAACCTAATCTTCCCCATAGCCCCCCCTCCGCTGGTCGCGGACCACCTGGCCCTGCTCGAGGGCGATCACCCGCTGGCGCATCCGATCGACCATCTCCCGATCGTGCGTGGCCATGATCACGGTGGTGCCTGTCTTGTTGATCCGGTAGAGCAGTTGCATGATGCCGACCGAGGTGTCGGGATCGAGGTTCCCGGTGGGTTCGTCGGCGATCAGCAAGGGCGGGTGGTTGACAAAGGCCCGGGCGATCGAGACACGCTGTTGTTCTCCCCCGGAGAGCTCATCGGGGTAGTTGCCCATCTTGTGGCCCAAACCCACCAGGTTGAGGATCTCCCCGACCTTGCGGCGCGACGAGCCCGAGTCGTTGCCTGTCACCTGCAGAGCATAGAGCACGTTGTCGAATACGGTCTTGCTGGGCAGGAGCTTGAAGTCCTGAAAGACGCAGCCGATGTTACGCCGCAGGTAGGGGATCTTCCACCGGCGCAACGAGCCCAGGTCGCGCCCGCCCACGAAGATACGGCCGCGGTCGGGCTCGAGCTCCTTGATGAGAAGGCGGATGAAAGTGGACTTGCCCGACCCCGAAGGACCGACCAGGAAGACGAACTCCCCCTTTTCGATATGCAGGCTCACCGACTCCAGGCCGATCGTGTCGGGCGGGTAGATCTTGGTGACATCTTCAAACTTGATCACGTGCTGCTTGCAACCTCCGTGTGGCGGCCTTCGCGGGCGGGAGCCCGGCGGGCGCCCGCACCCCGAAGATTATTCTCGACGCATGGGGACTATTCCTTGAACAGCAGCTGCAGGCAACGAGGACGCTCCCTCGGGGGGAGAGCTACCCCCGGAACTTCCCCGACGCGCGCTGCATGAGGTACTCCTGAATGAACTCGTCGATCTCTCCGTCGAGCACCGCCTCCACGTTCCCCTTCTCCAGGCCGGTGCGATGGTCTTTGACCAGAGTGTAGGGCGCCAGGACATAGGAACGGATCTGGCTGCCCCAGCCGATCTCCTTCTGCTCGCCCTTCTCCCGGGCCATCTCCTGCTCACGCCGCTCGAGCTCCAGCTGCAGGAGTTTGCCCCGGAGCATGCGCATGGCCGTCTCGCGGTTCTGGATCTGCGAGCGCTCGTTCTGGCACTGTACGACGGTGCGGGTGGGGATGTGGGTGATGCGCACCGCCGAGTCGGTCTTGTTCACATGCTGACCGCCCGCGCCCGAGGAGCGGTAGGTCTCGATCCGCAGGTCTTTGTCGTCGATCTCCACCTGCACCGCCTCGTCCACCAGCGGCGTCACGTCCAACGACGCGAAAGAGGTATGGCGACGGCTGGCGGCATCGAAGGGAGAGATGCGCACGAGACGGTGCACCCCGCGCTCCGCCGAGAGCAGACCGTAGGCGTTCTCGCCGTGCACCGTGAAGGTGGCGCTCTTGATACCGGCCTCGTCGCCCTCGGTGGCCTCGTTCAGCTCCACCTCGAAGCCCCGGCGCTGCGCCCAGCGCAGGTACATGCGCAGCAGCATCTCCGCCCAGTCTTGACTCTCCGTGCCACCGGCCCCCGGGTGTAGACTGACGACGGCGTCGCCGCCGTCGAACTCCCCGGTGAAGAGCCGTTGCTCCTCGAAGCGGGCCAGCGACCGGGCGGCCTCCCGCGCGACCCGCTCGAGCTCGACCACGGCGTCTTCGGGAAGAGCGTCCGCGTCACCCTCCTCGAGGGCGAGCTCGAGGAGAACATCCATGTCGTCTACGAGGGCCACCAAGGAGCGGTACTGCTCGAGCCTGCCTTTGAGCCGGCTGTACTGGGTCGAGACCTTCTGGGCCTGCGCCTGATCATCCCAGAAATCGGGCGCGTGCATGGCCTCTTCGAGGGAGGCTATGCGCTTCTCCAGGTCGTCCGGGTCAAAGATAATCCCTTACCCACGCGAGCTTATCCCGGAACGAAGAGATCTGCTCCTGATACGTGGCGGCCGTGACCGCCCGGTTCTGTGTCTTTTCAGCCATGTGCGCGGGAGAGTATAGCCCAGGTGCCGCAGGGAGGCAGCCCCGGGCTCAGACCATCGCTCCGTGGCATTTCTTGTACTTCTTGCCGCTGCCGCAGGGGCAGGGGTCGTTCCGGCCCACTTTCTCCACGTGCCGGGGAGCCGTCACCGTCTGCCCGGCCCGCTGAGCCTGCTGGTAGGCCCGGGCGGAACCGTCGACCACCGCCCCTCCCGAAACCCCGGCGGCCGCGGTGACGAAACCTCCGCCCGTGACGGCCTCGCCCGGAGCCGTGTAGGAGAGGCGTACCTCGCGCGGCCCGGTCTCCTCCTCCCGGCGGACGACCTCCAGCCGGTAGATGAGCCGCACGAAGTCCTCCTGCACGGCGTCGAGCATAGACTGGAACATGTCGAAACCCTCTGACTTGTACTCCACCAGGGGATCCTTCTGGGCCAGGGCCCGCAACCCGATGCCCTCCCGCAGGTAGTCCATCTCGTAGAGGTGATCCCGCCAGCGCGAGTCGATGGAGCGCAGGAGGACCCACCGTTCCAGTTCGCGCATATTCTCGGCACCGATGTCGAGCTCCTTGGCCGCGTAGGCTTCGTGGGCGTCCGCCAGGATGCGCTCGATCAGGTCTTCGGAGTCGAGCTCTTCCCGGTCGCCGAGATCATCGATATCGAAAGACAGGGGGAAGAAACCCCTGAGCACCGTGAACAGCTCGGGCAGGTTCCACTCCTCCGCGTACTGGGAGTCGGCGGTGAAGAGCTCGATCTGCCGCCGCAGCACTCGATCGATGATCTCGAGCACGTCGTCGCGCAGATCTTCGCCCTCCAGAATGCGGTTCCGCTGCGCGTAGATGACCTCGCGCTGCTGGTTCATGACGTCTGCATACTCGAGCACGCGCTTGCGGATCTGGAAATTCTGCTCCTCCACCCGCTTCTGGGCGCTCTCCACGGAGCGGGAGATGAGCTTGTGCTCGATGGGCACGTCCTCCTCCAGACCCAACCGGTCCA
>JAMDDA010000041.1:4514-8840 GCA_023488925.1 Actinomycetota bacterium | reverse complement strand
GCCCAGCCGTCCGCGCGCGGCCAGGTAGACGAAGAAGGCGAGAGCGGCAAACGCCACCCGCCAGAAGACGATCACGAAAGGCGAGGTGTGCACCATGCGTGCCAGCAAAGGGATCGACCCCCACAAGATGCCCGCCGCCGCGATACGACTCAGGCCCACCAGGGCGGACGGCCGCGGAGGCAGCCGGGCGGGGAGCGGCGCACCGCCGGCCCGCGGCCGCGGGCCGGCCGATGGCGACTGGGCGCGACGCGACAACGATCCCGGCATCGGGCAAGTATAGCGCCGGGGCAGCCGCCGCGCCGCGCAAGGAGGAGGCCCCGATCGAGGGCAGTTGCCCCGGACCCAGCCACGCCCTACAATCTATCCGTCCCGCCCGGTGGTCCGGCCCCCGGCCACCGCGCCGCCGTCCGCCGGTCGAGACAGACGCGCCGGCGTAGCTCAACGGTAGAGCAGCTGATTTGTAATCAGCAGGTTGGGGGTTCGAGTCCCTTTGCTGGCACGCATGGTGCACACCTCGCCTTTCGTGATCGTCTTCTGGCGGGTGGCGTTTGCCGCTCTCGCCTTCTTCGTCTACCTGGCCGCGCGCGGACGGCTGGGCGAAGTCGTGCACAGCGGAGCGCGCCGGCTTGTCGTGTTGGCAGGACTGGGCATCATGCTGGGGCTCACCTGGATCCTCTTCTTCAGTGCTCTGGCACTCACCCGGGTGGCGGTGGCCGTCGTGGTCACCTTTACCGCGCCGGTCTTCGTGGCCCTTTTCTCGCCCCGGGTGACCGGGGACGCTTTCGATCGCCGCATCGTCCTCCCTCTGGCGTTGG
Organism: Actinomycetota bacterium; assembly: GCA_023488925.1. Classification (GTDB taxonomy): domain Bacteria; phylum Actinomycetota; class Thermoleophilia; order RBG-16-64-13; family RBG-16-64-13; genus JAMDDA01. The sequence goes on along the minus strand of JAMDDA010000041.1, from coordinate 8,025 downwards.
CTCTGGCCGGGACGGTAGTGGTCGCAGCGCCCACCGGATGGGCGCTCGGCGGGGGGCGCGATGCGCTGGGAACGGCGCTTGCCCTGGGTTCGGCGGTGACCATCGGGATCATGACCGCCGTGGAGAAGCGGGTACTGCGGCGCACGTCTCCCGAGGCCATCATGTTCGCCAAGACGGTCGTGGCGGCGGTGATGCTGTCGCCGGCGGTGGTGCTGCTGCCCGGCCCCGCTGACCTGCGGGAGTGGGGGGCGCTGGCCGCGCTCGGGCTGGGGTTGACCACCTTCCCCTTCGTGCTGTTCCTGTCCGGTCTGCACGCGGTGCGGGCCGATCAGGCCGCCGTCGTGACCTGTGCCGAGCCGGTGTCCGCCGTGCTGCTGGCGGCGGCTTTTCTCGCCGAACCGCTCACCCCGTCGGTGGTGCTCGGTGGTCTTGCCGTGGTCGCGGGCGGCTTTCTCGCCGCGCGCCTCTCCTCTCCTGTGATTCAGCGGGTCAGCAGCCCGGAGCCGCGCCGCTCTTCGTGACCCCGGCGCCAGGCCTGGTAGACCAGGCGAGCCAGAAGATCGCCGTGTCCAACGAGGTCCCAGTGAGGCCGGCCCGGTTCTTGGCGATGAATCTCGGGCAGCGGGTCATCCCGGGGGTTTCCGGGGGCCGGATGGTATACCACCAAGCGCCAGAGAGCGCCCTCGAGATAACCCAGGGGGATCACCTCCGGCTGCGGTGGGCGGCCGCTGGCCGGGGTGAGCAGGCGCGGGTCGGCGGGGCCGGACCGGAGTCGCGGGTCTCGGTTGCTCATGGATTCGCTCCTCTCTCTGCCGTCGCCGAGAAGGGCCGCCCGGCGCGTGAGGGTGGCGGAGGCTGCCGACAAAGACCGTGAGCGCCCCGTTCGGAGACGAATGATCCCTGCGTCTTGATCCTCGTCCGTGGTCGAACGGAACGTGACACCGGGTTCTTCAGCAACCTCGTCAGCTTCTCCGGGGGGAGTTCTCGTTGGCGAGGGCGGCACGCACTTCCGCCAGACGCCCGGCCGACCCCAGTTTTTCGTTCTTGTGCGCGATGAACTTGGCGTACTCCGCCATGAAGATCTTGCCCGGGTCACGCAGGTCGAACTTCTCGGGGTGATCGCGGAAGAACTCGCGGTGCACCCGGGTCCAGACCAGGCGGCCGTCGGTGTCGATGTTGACCTTGGTGACGCCCAGGGGCACCGCTTTGGCGAACTCGTCTTCATCGACGCCCTTGGCGCCTTTCAGGGCTCCCCCGGCGGCGTTGATGCGCTCCACCTCTTCCCGGGGTACCGAGGACGACCCGTGCATCACCAGGGGAAAACCGGGGAGCCGCTTTTGAATTTCGGCGAGCACGTCCAGACGCAGAGCCTGGTCGCCGCTGAACTTGTAGGCGCCGTGGCTGGTGCCGATGGCCACCGCCAGACTGTCGCAGCCGGATGCCTCCACGAACTCCTTGGCTTCACCGGGGTCGGTGAGGTGGGCGTTCTTTTCGTCGACCTTCACGTGCTCCTCGACCCCACCCAGCTGACCGAGTTCGGCTTCCACCACGATCCCCTTGGCGTGGGCGGCCTCCACGATCTCCCGGGTGATGCGGATGTTCTCGGCGAGCGGGAGGGCCGAGGCGTCGATCATGACGGAGGAGTAGAAGCCGCTCTCGATGCAGTCCATGCAGGCCTCGACATCCCCGTGGTCGAGGTGCACCGCGAAGACGGCCTCGGGGAAGATCTCGTCGGCCGCTCGGATCAAGCCTTCGAGCATGCGCTTGTCGGTATAGGAGCGGGCGCCCTTGGAGATCTGGATGATGAACGGAGCCTGGGAGCCGAGGTTTCCCCGGAACAACCCCATGGTTTGTTCCAGGTTGTTGATGTTGTAGGCGCCAATGGCGTACCGGCCGTAGGCGAGCTCGAACAGCTTCTTGGTGGTGACAATCATTCTCGTCTCCTTGTCGGGTCACTGACGCCACCTGTGTCCTAACACGCCGGTAGGGAGCAGGTCAACCCCGCGAGGCCCTCGCGGGCCCCGCGGGCGCGGGAAAAAGGCCGGGATAAATGCGCCATTTACACGGTGCCTATGATAGATTATGGCCCGGAGGATCGGGGGGCAGCGGCGAAAGTCGTTTGGCCTCCGACATGCAGCCCTCGCCGGCAGCGGGGGTCGGGCTCCTGTCCGGAGCGGGTCGACTGATGGAGGTAGGCTATGAGCGAGGATCCAGGAATGTTCTGCAGGCAGTGCGAGCAGACGAGGAAAGGCGGGGGTTGCGAGGCCCTTGGGGTGTGCGGAAAGACGGCCGAAGTCGCCGCCCTGCAAGATCTCCTCACCTTCGCCCTGCGCGGGCTGTCTCAGGTGGCCGTGGCCGGAAGGCGAGCGGGTGTGACCGACGGGGCGGTCCACCGGTTCGTGCCCCACGCCCTTTTCGCCACCCTCACCAACGTGAACTTCGACCCGGAGCGTCTCCAGGCCCTCATCGCCGAGACCGTCTCCCTGCGGGATGACCTGGCCGCCCGGGTCGCCGCAGCCGGCGGTCGGGTCGAGAGCGCTGACCCGGCGGTTTCGTTCCGACCGGCGGCGGCTCTCGCCGACCTCATCCGGCAAGGGGCCGAGGTGCGGCTCCCCATCGACTGGTCGCAGCCCGAGGACATCCGCAGCCTGCAGGAGGTCACCCTGTACGGCGTCCGCGGCCTCGCCGCCTACACGGATCATGCGGCCATCCTGGGGCAGGAAGATCCGGCGGTGTACGCCTTCATCCAGGAGGCGTTGACCAAGTTGGCCGATTCGTCCCTGGGTCTGAACGACTGGGTGGGCCTGGCTCTCGAAACGGGCAAGGTCAACCTGCGGGCCATGGAGCTCCTCGACGCGGGCAATACCGGTGCCTACGGTCATCCCGTGCCCACCGAGGTACCTCTGGGCCACAAGCAGGGCAAGGCCATTCTGGTCTCCGGCCACGATCTCAAAGACCTGGCGGCGTTGCTCGAGCAGAGCGCCGGCAAGGGCATCTATGTCTACACCCACGGGGAGATGCTGCCCGCCCACGGCTATCCCGCCCTCAAGAAATATCCCCACTTCCACGGGCATTACGGCACGGCCTGGCAGAACCAGATGGGTGAGTTCGCGGAGTTTCCCGGCGCGATCCTCGTGACCACCAACTGTCTGCAGGATCCCAAGGAATACATGGACAACATCTTCACCACGGGCATGGTGGGCTGGCCCGGTGTCACTCACGTGAAGAACGGCGAGTTCGGGCCCGTGATCGAGAAGGCTCTCGAAATGCCCGGTTTCGCCAAGGATCAGGTGCGGGACAACGTCATGGTCGGCTTTGCCCGGAACGCCGTGCTCGGGGTGGCCGACAAGGTCATCGAGGCCGTGAAGGCCGGCGACATCCGCCACTTCTTCCTCGTGGGCGGCTGCGACGGGTCCAAGCCGGGACGCAATTACTACACCGAGTTCGTGGAGCACGCTCCCGCCGACACGGTGATCCTCACCCTGGCCTGCGGCAAGTTCCGCTTCTTTGA
>JAMDDA010000041.1:1360-4504 GCA_023488925.1 Actinomycetota bacterium | reverse complement strand
CTCGACGTGGGTCAGTGCACCGCCGCCTATTCGGCGGTGCAGATCGCCCTGGCTCTGGCCGATGCCTTCGGGGTGGGCGTGAACGACCTGCCGCTGTCCCTGGTGCTCTCCTGGTACGAACAGAAGGCCGTGGCCATTCTGCTCAGCCTGCTCCACCTGGGCATCAAGGGCATCCGCCTCGGCCCGAGCCTGCCCGCTTTCATCTCGCCGAACGTGTTCGATGTGCTGGTCCAGAACTTCGACATCAAGCCCATCGGCGCGGTCGACGAGGATCTGGGCGACATGCTCGCCCCGGCGGCTGCCTGACGGCGAAGCCCTCCCTTGCCCCCGCCGGCCGGCGGGCGACTCTGAGACCCCCGGCGCGCCGCGTCGGGGGTCTCACCGCACCCACGCCGCCCACCGCATCCACGCCGCCCACCGCACCCACGCCGCCCACCGCCGTCGCCGGTGAGGTCCCGGCCTTGGCCGGATAGCTACGCTGGGGTACACTCGGCTCCAGACGGAACAGGCGGTCCCGGGTCGCCGGCGGCGACCCGGGGCGCATGCCGGGCCCGAAGGCGGGCAACGGGCGCTGGCCCCGTGGGACTGGACCCACGGGGCTTTGTCGTGAAAGGAGGACGCGCGTGGAGGCGCTCGGGCGGAAATCCACGGTGGCCTGGTTGTCTGTTGTCTCGAACACGTCGCTGGTGCTTCTCAAACTGGCGGTAGGCTTGCTGATCGGCTCGGTGGCCGTGATGTCCGAGGCCATCCACTCCGGCCTGGACCTGGTCGCCTCGGTGATCGCTCTCTTTGCCGTGCGGCGTTCCGATCGACCGGCCGACGAAGAGCATCCCTTCGGCCACGGCAAAGTCGAGAACCTCTCCGGGGCCGTGGAAGCGCTCCTGATCTTCGCGGCGGCGGGTTGGATCGCGGTCGAGGCCGTGCGTAGACTGATTCACGCGGAGCCGCTCGAGGCGGCGGGCTGGGGCGTGCTGGTCATGCTGCTGTCTTCGCTGGTAAATCTGGGGGTGTCGCACCTGCTCTTCAAAGTGGGGCGCAAGACGGAGTCGGTAGCTCTGCAGGCCGACGGGTGGCATCTGCGCACCGACGTCTATACGTCGGCGGGCGTGATGGCGGGACTCGTGCTCATCTGGGTGGGGCACCGCGTTCTTCCGGGCAGCAATCGCGCCTGGCTCGACCCCGTGGCCGCATTGGCCGTCGCTCTCCTGATTCTGCGGGCGGCCTACAGTCTCACCGTCCATGCCGGTCGGGATCTCCTGGACACCGCCCTGCCCGCGGAACAGCTCTGGATCCGCGAGTACATAGCCGGTCTGGCTCCGACCGTACGTGGCTACCACAAGCTCCGCACCCGCCGGGCGGGCAACGTGCGTTTCGTGGACGTGCACCTGTTCGCCCGCGCCGACCTCACTCTGGAAGAAGCCCACGGCATCTCCGACAGAGTCGAACGCGCCATTGGGGAACGGTTTCCCGGCTCCAACGTCACCGTGCACATGGAGCCGTGCGACGGCGTCTGTGGGCCTGCCTGTGCGGACGACTGCCTGCTGGAGGACGATGCCCGGGCAGCCCTGCGCGACAGCAGGCGCTGACCGCGCAGACCCCCGGTCGGCGGGCCTTCGCCCTTGTCAGGGGGCCCTACCGCGATGTACGTTGGTCCGGCTCGGTTGCGGCGCGGTTTGGCCGTAGGTCCATGGCCGCGTGGCCGCACTGGGCGTATCGTCGCTGCAGTGGCTGGAACTCGAACAGCGGACCCCGGGGAGAGCCCGGGCGGGCCGGTGGCAGCGCCGGCCGAGGAGGCGTGATGAAGAAGATCGAGGCCATTATCAAGCCTTTCAAGCTGGATGAGGTGAAGGACGCCCTCCAGGCCGTGGGCGTCAAGGGCTTGACGGTCACGGAGGTCAAAGGCTTCGGTCGCCAAAGAGGGCACACCGAGGTCTTCCGGGGCGTGGAGTACCAGGTGGACTTTGTGCCCAAGGTAAAGGTGGAGGTCGTGGTCGAGGCCGACATGGCCCCCGCGGTGGTCGAGGCGATCGCCACGGCCGCGCAAACCGGCAAGATCGGCGACGGCAAGATATTCGTGCTCCCCTTGGAAGACATCATCCGCATCCGGACAGGCGAGCGTGGAGCGGACGCGATCTAGCGGGAACCGCCGGCCTCAGTCCGGCCGGCGAAGCCGGCCGGCTGCTGAAAAAGACCGTGACTGCCACGTGCGGCGACGAGGAATCCCCGCTTTTCCACTCTGGGCCGGGGTCGAACGGAGCATAGTATGCGGTTCGTCAACAGTCTCCCTGGTGTTTCTCTCCGGTGAAGATCACGTAGTCTGCTAGATGTTTCTTCCCGGTGGAGATCCTGCTGCCTTTCTGCGCCAGGCCCAGGAGGAGCTCGAGCGGCTCCACTGCGCTGGAGGAGGCGGCCGGGAGGTGGCTCGCAGGCGCGCGGATGCCGTCGACTTGGTGCTCATCTCCCTGTTCCGCCGCGCCGAACACCAGATGGCCTCAGGAGGCCGCTACCGCGAGTCGGGTCTGGCGGTCGTAGCGGTCGGTGGCTACGGCCGCCGCGAGCTTTGTCCTTATTCCGACATCGATCTCATGATTCTGTACCGGGAGGAGGAGGCTGCCCGGGTCCAGGGCGTGGCGGAGTGTCTCTTCTACCCCCTGTGGGATGCGGGCCTGGAGTTGGGTCACGGGGCTCGCACCGTCGAGGAATGCCTGGAGGTCGCGACCGAGAACATCGAGCTGCAGACCTCTTTCTTTCAAGCGCGGCTGCTGGTGGGCGACCAGGAGCTGTTCCGCCGGTTCGTGGACGGGTTGCGGGCTCAGGTGCTGGCCGACGGCGGCCGCGCCTTCATCAGCGGAGCCCAGCAGGCCCGCGCGGCCAGACACCGGGCTTTCGGCCCGGCGGCGGCACTCCTCGAGCCCCATTTGAAGGAGGGGCGCGGAGGCCTGCGCGACGTGCACGAAGCTCTTTGGCTCACCTTCGCCTTGCGCGGCACGGTGGGTTTCGATGGCCTCCAGGCGGCGGGCTGGTTGTCTCCCGATGCCCTCTCCGAGCTGGAGCACGCTACCGACGTGCTGTTGCGGGCCCGTACCGCGCTGCACCACGTGATGGGGCGGAAGGTCGACCGACTCTACTTGGAGTTCCAGGAGG
>JAMDDA010000041.1:0-1350 GCA_023488925.1 Actinomycetota bacterium | reverse complement strand
CCCGGAGGCCCGCGAGGGCACCCAGGGCGTAGGCGCCGTCATGGCCCAGATCTTTGCGGCGGCGCAGTCCGTGGCGCTCGTGACCGAGGACGTCTGGCAGGCCGCGCTCCGTGAAGCCGGCCTGAGTGGTGCCTGGCGGCCGGCGCTCCTGCCGGAAGCTCTGCCCGAGACGGCCGATGGGCGCCGCACCCTCCTCCTCAGCCTGATGCAGGCCGGCACGGACGGGCTCCCCGCCCTGGAACGGCTCTCACACCGGGGGGTTCTATCCGCCTGGATCCCCGGTTGGGAGGCCATCCGCTCCCTCGGCCAGCGGGACTCCCTCCACACCTACACGGTCGACGGCCACGCCCTGCGCTGTGTGGCGAGCGCGGTGCAACTCCTGACGGACCACGACGAGGACCCCGTGGCCGGTGCTCTGGCCGTCGAGATGCAGGGCACCCCCGCCTGGGAGGCGCTCCTCCTGGGCTGCCTGCTCCACGACGTGGGCAAGGGATTGGCGGCCGACAACCACGCCCAGGCCGGGGCGTCCCTGGCCGGCCGAGCGGTGGCCGCGCTGGGGGAGCCGCAGGCGGTGCAGGAAGAAGTGGCGTTCCTGGTGAGGGAGCATCTGCTCTTGGCGGATACGGCCGCCCGCCGTGATCTGGACGACCCGGCACTGCTCTCCCGACTGGCCGAGGCCATAGGCAGCGCGCGGCGCCTGCAGATGCTCTACGTGCTCACGGTGGCCGACTCGATGTCCACAGGCCCTTCTGTGTGGAGCCCCTGGACGGCGGGACTGGTGCGCGAGCTCTTCTTCAAGCTGCTGCGGGTACTCGACGAGGCCGCGGAGCCTGCGGCGCGCCCCGAGGAGTGGGGAGAGGTCGAGGTGCCGGCGGGGTCGGAAGTGACCCTGGTGGTGCCGGCGGGGCCGCAGGGGGCAGGACTCACCTTGCGGGTCAGGCCGACCCATTTGACCGGCGTAGACGAGCTCTCCGTGGTCTCGGCCCCGGTGGCGGGCGTGTTGGCCCGCGTGTCGGGCGTCCTGGCCTACCACGGCATCAACATTCTGAGCGCCCAAGTGCAGCCGGGGGAGAGGGGGCGGGTGGTGCAGACGTTTCACGTGGCCGACTATTTCGGCGACGTGGTGGAACAGGACCGCTGGGAACTGGTACGGGCCGATGTGGCGCGCGCCCTGGAGGGCCGCCTCTCGCTGGACTATCGTCTGGCCGAGAAAGCCGCCCGTTACGCCGCCGGCGGCGGAAGTGACCGCCAGGAGCCGCCGCGGGTGGTGGTGGACAACACGGTCTCTGAAGCACTGACCGTGATCGAGGTGCATGCCGCCGATCGGGTGGGCTTGCTCTACACTCTGAC
>JAMDDA010000154.1 GCA_023488925.1 Actinomycetota bacterium | reverse complement strand
GGGTTGGCGACGACGCCCATCTTCTCCTTGGCTCGGAACAGCAGCTCCGGCACCGAGATGACCGAGGCCAGGGAAGTATCTTTGATGAGCGCCACGAGCTCGTTGGTCAACGGGGGGATGACGGTCTTGAGAGCCTGGGGCAGGATCACGTAGCGCATGGCCTGCCCGTAGGTCATGCCCAGGGAACGCGCGGCCTCCGTCTGTCCTTTGGGGATGGATTCGATACCGGCGCGGAAGACCTCGGCGGAGTAGGCCGCGTAACAGATGGCAAAGGCGGAGACGGCGGCGATGGTCGGGGGGAGTATCAGTGCGTCGATGCCCGTGTCGGCCCCGACAATGGCCAAGCCCGAGTAGATGAAGATCAGGAGGAGCAAGAGCGGCAGCCCGCGGAAGAAGTCGATGTAGACGACCGCGAACCAGCGCAGAACGCGGAACCGGGAGAGCCGCATGAGCGAAAGGGTGAGGCCCCAGATGAAGGCGAACAACAGCCCCAGCGCCAAGAGCTCGGCCACCGTGGGCAGAGTTCTCAGCAGCAGCGGCACCGTGTCCTTGATGATATCCCAGTTGAAGTAGTAGCGCTGCAGTGCGTCCACGCAGACCCCCTCCGCCCGGTCGATTCTCTAGAAACGGGCACGGGGGCCGGGGCTTGCGCCCCGGCCCCCGCAGAAGATCGTTCGGCTTGGTCCCGTGCCTACTGGGCTGTTCCGAACCACTTCGCGTAGATCTTGTCGTACGTGCCCTCGGCCTTGAGCTCCGCCAAAGCGGCGTTCATGGCTTCCAGGAGCTTGGTGTTCTCCTTCTTGATACCGAAGCCGTAGAAGTCGTCGGAACCGATCTTGCCGGTGTTTGCGAACTCAGGCTTGTCCTTGATGTAGTAGGCGTTGACGGGGGAGTCGTTGACCACGGCGTCCACCCGGCCGGCCAGCAGGTCCTGGATGGCCGCCACGATGGTGTCGTACTTCTTGATCTCCTTGACGCCCTGGATCTTCTCCACCTCGAACTGACCGGTGGTGTCGACCTGCACCCCCACGATCTTCCCCACGAGCCCCTGCGCATCGGCGATGGGGGCGTCGGCCTTGGTGGTGATGGCCAGGTTGGTGGGGATGTAGCCGTCGGTGAAGTTGATCTGCTTCTTACGATCCTCGGTGATGGTCATGGCCGACATGATGATGTCGTACCGGTTGGCCACCAGATTCGGGATGATGCCGTCCCAGGCGGTGGGCACGACCTCGAGCTCCAGCCCCATCTTCTTGGCGAGGGCTGTGACCAGGTCGACGTCGAAGCCGGTGTACCCGCCCTTTTCATCGGAAAACTCGAAGGGAGCGAACGAAGTGTCGGAGCCGGCCATGAGCTTCCCGGCCTCGATGGTAGGCGGCGTCTCGATGTTCGCCGACTTGGTGACGGCCGCGATGGCGGCATCGGCCGCGGCGGCCGCGTCCGCTCCGGCAGTGGTCTCCGGGGAAGACACCCCTGTGGTCTCCGGGGAGGGTGCCGCCGTGGTCTCCGGGGAGGGTGCCGCCGTAGTGGTGGTTTCGCCGCCGCCGCAGCCCGCAGCTACCGGCACCGCCACGAGCGCCAGCACCACCAGGATTGTGAGTAGCGCCCAGCCTCTCTTCAACGTGGACCTCCTTCTCGGGTACTGACGCGGCCCGGTGGCGCGATCCGCTCGAGTTACGAAGCGATTCTTCTCGGAGACCGGCCCCGGTTGATCTGTAGACGCTCCATAGATACCACAGCGATGCATAGGTGTCTAACGGTCATGCATGGGCCGCCGGTCTCCCGGCCGCCGCGGCCGGGCACGGGCACGCTATACTTCTCCGCGATCATGAAGGATGCCGACATGGGGTCCCAGGCGCGCTCGGAGTCGATCCCCGGCCCGAACTACGTGTACTGGGGCGGACGTAGCCTCTATGTAAACCTCACCAGTCGCTGCTCGTCGGCGTGTGTCTTCTGCCTGCGCGAATGGACTTGGAACGTGTACGGGTACGACCTGAGACTCGCCCCGGCACAGGAGCCTACCGCCGAAGATGTCATCACGGCTCTGGAGTACGCGTTCCTGGACGGGATGCCGGACGAGGTGGTTTTCACCGGGCTGGGCGAGCCCACCCTCCGACTCGATGAGATCCTCGCGCTGCTCGACTGGTTGCGGACGCGGCGGCTGCGCACCCGTCTCGACACCAACGGCCAAGCGGGGCTTCTCCACCCGGGCCGCGATGTGGCCGGCGAGCTGGCGGCCGCCGGGCTCGGGGCCGCCTCGGTGAGTCTGAATGCTTCCGACCCGGTTACCTACGACCGGGTCTGCCGTCCGCTCTTCGCGCATGCCTTCCGGGCGGTGACGCGGTTCATCCGCGCCGCGGTGCAGGCGGGCATCGAGGTTACGGCCACGGTGGTCGCCGTACCCCAGGTCGATGTGGAGGCGGCCCGGGCGCTGGCTGCCGAGCTTGGAGCCGCGTTCCGGGTCCGGCCTCTGATCACCGTGGACGCGGGCGCATCGGTCAGGGGAGGGAGCGACCGATGAGGGCGGGGGAGAGCGCCCCCGCCTGGGTGCGGCGTCTGGCCGACGATCTGGCGGCCGGACTGCGGGAGCTGGTGCGGCCTCATCTGGGCCGTACGGCCGCGCGCAACCCGACCGGGCGGGCCGCGGGGGGTGACACCACCTTTGCCATCGACGAGGCGGCCGAGCTCTACTTGGAGCGGTTCCTGCGCGGGCGAGGCCGACCGATCGCGGTGTACTCGGAGGACCGGGGGCTGGTGGAATGGCACGGGGGCGGCGAGTACGTGCTGATTGTCGATCCCATCGACGGCACCCGTCCGGCGGCCGCCGGCTTCGAGGCGGCCTGCGTCAGTGTCGCCGTGGCCCGGCGGGGGGAACGGCCGGTCATGGGCGACGTCCAGTATGGGGTCGTGCAGGAGATCAAGGAGGGCGGAGTTTTCCGGGCGGCGCGCGGGGAGGGTGTGGCGCTCGTCGCTCCCGCCGGCGGGCGGCGCTCCCCGGTGATCTCGGCCAACGCCGATCTCTCCCGGCTCTTCTGGACCATCGGCTTCCGCGGTCGGCCTGCCGCCGAGCTGGTGACCGTCCTGGGCGGGCTCATCGACATGTCCTCCGTGGACGGCGCCGTCTTCGACATCGGCAGTGCCACGTATTCCATGACCCGCATCCTCACCGGCCAGCTCGACGCCTATATCGACGTGGGACCGCGCATGATCGAGGTGGCTCCCTGGGTGGAGGCCCGCTTCCGGGATGTGGGGAAGGGCCACGTGCTGAACAACTCGCCTCACGACGTGGCCGCCTCTACCCTGATCCTGCAGGAGGCGGGCTGCCCGGTGACCGACGCCGCCGGGCGCGACCTGGCGGACAGGCCGCTGCTCGGCTCCGACATGGGTTACCAGATGTCCGTCGTGGCTTCGGCCAATCCCGGGGTGCACGAGGCCATCCTTGCCGAAGTCGCCCGGGGTCTGGAACGGCTCGCGGCCGCGGAGCCGCCCCGAGGGAGCACTCGTTGAACCGGTCCGCGCTTTTCGGGGAGCCCACGGAGCGCGGGGTGCGCTGCACTCTCTGCCCTCATCGTTGTGACATCGCCGAGGGACGCGAGGGCACGTGTCGGGTCAGGGGCGTGCGGGGCGGGCAGCTGTTGAGTCTCGTGTACGGCCGTCCGGCCACGGTCGTCTCGGACGAGATCGAGAAGAAACCGCTGTACCATTTCCATCCGGGCACCCGGGCCCTCTCCCTGGGTACGCTGGGGTGCAACGTCCTGTGCTCGGGCTGCCAGAACTGGCAGATCTCCCACGCGAGCGCCGGCCGGGGCGCCGCCGAGAAACTGCCCACTCTCACGCCGAAAGAAGCGGTGGCCATGGCCCGCCGGCACAAACTGGCCGGGGTGGCCTGGACGTACAACGACCCGGTTGTCTGGGCGGAGTACGTGCATGACGTCGCCGTGGCTTTCCGGGCAGCCGGGCTGTACACCGCTTTCATCACCGCCGGCTACATCAGCCGGGAGGCCCTCGACTATCTGGCCCCCCACCTGGATGCCTTTAAGTTCGACCTGAAGGCTCCCGGGGCGAAGGGCTGGTCGTGGTTCACCAAGGTCAAGGACCCGGAGCCCTGTTTCGAAGCCGCCGTACGCGCCAAGACGATCCACGGCTGCCACGTCGAGGTGGTGTCGAACATCGTGCCCGGCCTGAACGACGACGAGCGCAGTGTGACCGCCATGGCCGAGTGGGTGCGGGACCACCTGGGTCCGAATACTCCCTGGCATGTGACCCGTTTCCTGCCCGACTTCGAGCTCAGCTGCCTCAAGGCCACGCCCATCCCCACCTTGGAGCGGGCGGCCGCGCTCGGGCGCAAGGCGGGCCTGCGCTTCGTCTACGTGGGCAACGTGCCCGGCCACGCCTCGCGCCACACCGTCTGCCCGGCGTGCGGGCGCACCGCGATCCACCGGGGTGAGCGGGGCGCGGAGGAGGTGTGGGTGAAAGCGGGGCGCTGTGCGGTCTGCGGGGAGGATTTGCAGGTGGTCCAGTGACCAGGTATAACTAGCTCGCTCCCTTCTCCGGGGAAGAGGAGCACCCGCTGCGGGCCGATCTCCGCGCGGGTTTAGGGCCGGATGAGGCAGGGGTAGGTTGGCGCCAGAACACGCGAAAACAGCGGCATCCGCGGGAGGACCGCCCCCAGGCGGGGGGCGGGCGCCGCGGGATCGGGACGCGGAACGGTCGGGGGTTCTGACCATGGCGCTTGAAGCTCACCACGGCACCGGGGCGCACGCGGGCGGCGGTCACCGCGTCTCGCTTGCCATCCCGTGCCGGCCGGAGTACGCGGCGCTCTGCCGGTTGACGGTCGCGGGCATCGCGAACCTGCAGGGGCTCGATCAAGAGACTGTGGCCGATCTCAAGGTGGCGGTGACCGAAGCGTGCTCGCTTTTCATGCGTTTCGCGGAGTCCGGCGGCGAAGCCCCCCCCGGCGCCGCTCGTTTCGCAGAGGCCGGCGGCGAAGCCCCCCTCGTTGACGCTCCGGAGCCCGTAATCCGCCTCGAGTTTTCGATTACGGACGATAGCTGGGTCATTCAGGTGTGTGCCGGGCAGGGAAGCTCTCCGGCCCATCCGCTCGTCCACCCGACCGCGGAGACCGAGCTCGGCCTGTCCGTCATACGAGCGCTCCTCGACCGGGTCGAACTCCTGGCAGAGAGTGACGGTGGCTTCTCGTTGACGCTCGTCAAGCAGGTGTGATGAAAGAGACGTACCGGGCGCTCATCGTCGACGACGAGGCACCGGCTCGTTCGGAGCTGAGGTTCTTGCTCGGGCGCCATGCCCGTATCAAAGTGGTGGGTGAAGCCTCGGGGGCGGACGAGGCCCTGGCCCTGGCCGAGAACCTTTCCTATGACGTGGTCTTCCTCGACATCAACCTTCCCGAGTCAGACGGCCTCGAAGTAGCCTCCCGCCTGGCTGGTCTGGCCGACCACCCCTATGTGGTCTTCGTCACGGCCTATTCCGAGTTCGCGGTGCGGGCTTTCGAGGTGAGCGCCTTCGATTACCTGCTCAAGCCCGTGACGGAGAAACGCATCGACCAAACGGTCGACCGGCTCCTGACGGTTCTCGACGCCACCACCCGCGCGACCGGCGGCCAACCCGCCCGCCTGGAACGCCTCGCCGTCAGTCGCAGCGACAAGACCGTCCTGCTCGATCTGGAGCAGATCTATTACTTCCAAGCCGAGGGCGATTACACCCGGGTGGTGGCCCGGGCAGGCAGCTACCTGGCGAACTACTCGCTCAAGTCTCTCGAGGAACGGCTCGACCCCAAGCTCTTCTTCCGTTGTCACCGTAGCTCCATCGTCAACCTCACCCATGTCTCGGAGATCGTATCCCTCCCTTCGAACACCTACGGTCTGCGCCTGCGCGACGAGCGGGGGACGGTTCTGCCCCTGAGCCGGCGCCAGACCCGGGAACTCCGAAAGCGCCTCGAGTTCTAGAGCGGGGTGAACACGTGACCGCACGGCAAACGCCTCTCGGCGGCTCCCTGGTGGACCGCGTTCTCGTCGGAGAGGCCCGAGCGGCGGCCCTCGAGCGGTGCCCCGGGCTGCCTGCGCTCATGATCGACTCCGAGGCCGAGATCACGTGCGAGATGATCGCCACCGGGGTCTTCTCGCCGCTCACCGGTTTTCTTACCAAAGAGGAGAACGAGAGCGTATTGCAGACGGGCCGGCTGCCCGATGGGACTCCCTGGCCCATCCCCCTCTCCCTGGCGCCCGCCGGGCGGCGCAACGCCGAGGTTCTGCGCGGGCTCCGCGAGGGGGACGAGGTGGCCTTGATCGACCGCCGCGGGGAGTGCGTGGCTCTGCAGCGGGTAAACCAGGTCTATACGCTCGACCGGGAGGCGCGGGCGCGCAGCCTGTTCGGCACCGGGGAACCGGCCGCCCACCCGGGAGTGGAGTCCATGTACCGCCGTTTTGGTTCGCTGGCCCTGGCCGGTCCCCTGGAGCTGTTGCGCCGTCCGGGCTGGGGGGCTTTCGAGGCCTACCGGATGACGCCCCGCGAGACGTACGAGTATCTCTACGACCGGCAGGGCTACAGCCGGGTGGCCGGCTTCGTGACGGGAGCCAACCCGCCGCACATGGGGCACGAGCATATGCACCGGGTCGCTCTGGAGCTGGTGGATGCCGTGCTTCTGCTGCCCCAGGTGGAAATGGAGAGGCCGGAGTACATCGAAGCCACCCACCGGATCTTGGCCTTGGAGACACTGCGTGACGTGTACTACCCCCCGAATCGGGTGGTCTTGGCCGCCCTGCGCACCAATTATCTCTTCGCGGGCCCGCGCGAGGCCGTGCTCCATGCCTTGATCATGCGCAACTACGGCTGCACGCACGCCCTCATCGGGCGCGATCATGCCGGGGTGGGCGACCGATACGACATGTACGCGGGGCAGCGCATCTTCACCGAATACGAGCCGGGGGAGCTGGGTATCGAGCCGCTGTTCTTCTCGGAGATCTTCCTCTGCACGCCCCGCCGCGCAACCGCCCCCGAGCGCACCTGTCCCCACGACGCCCGCTACCGACTCATGATCTCGGGCACCGGCATCCGCGAGGTGTTACGCCGTGGATATCTGCCGCCCAAGGAGATCTGTCGGCCCGAGGTGGGGCACGTGGCCCTGCGGGGTGTGGTCCCCAAGGGCGTCGACGCGGCGGGCCGCGGTGTCTATCCTGTGGGGCAGACCATCCACAGCCTCTTCCCTCATTACGAGGTGGCCGTTCGCCTGGGTGGCCACCTGAGGCCCGGGGTCGTGCCCTGGCAGGCTCTCACCGATCGGGATCTCGAAGCCGCTCTGCTGGACAGCCGCACCCACGCCGACGAGGTGTACGCAGGTGTATTCGCCGAGTTTGCGGCGGCGGTGGAGACCGACAGACGGTTGGCCGAGCGGTGGCGCGTGGAGGCCCGCGAGATCCTGGCCGATCAGCGGCATGCCGAGACGGAGAAGCTGCCGGAGCGCGCCCCCGAGGGGGAGATCGAGGCCGGGTGGGTGGAACCTTCGCCCGGCCGCCGGGCGGGTGAGGGTTCCATGCGCACCATCCGGGCCATCGATTTCACCACGGCGGACTACCCCCGGGTCGCCTCCGATGATCCGGCCCTCGAGGCGCTGGCGCTCATGGCCGCCGGTGAGCGGGACTACGCCATGGTTGTGGAGCAAGGCGACATAGTGGGCGTGGTCGAGCAGGCGGCTCTGGTGTTCGCCTACGGTCGCGGGGAGCTTCGCCCCGACACCCGGGTGGCGGAGGTGGCTCGTGACCTTCCCTGGATCGACCCGGAGGCCACCTTCGACGACGTGGTGCGGTTCATGGCGGCCCTCGGTGTCTTCCAGGTGTGCATCGAGAACCGAGTGCTCGACGACTTCATGCTCCTGCGGGCCATATGGACGGCGCAGTTGGCGACGGCCCGGGAGTTCCGCGAGTACGAGCCTCCCGTGGGGTCCGTCTGATGGCCGCGCCGGTGGTGGGTGAGGTCTGTTCGCGGCGGTACGTCTCCGTTCCCCCCCGCCGCCGGGTGGTGGAGGTGGCCCGCATGATTGCGGAGCGCTGGATGCCTTGTGTGTTCGTGGTGGAGGAGGGTGTCCCGGTGGGCATCGTCACCAAGCGCACGCTCATCGAGGACGTCCTGGCGAGAGGTTATACGGGCATGGAGCTGACCGCAGGCGACATCATGCGTGCCCCCATCCGCACGATCGAGGCCGGGGCCGGCCTCCCGGAGGCGGCCGCGCTCATGGCCCACACGTCCATCCGCTACTTGGCCGTCACCGAAGAGGGTCGGCTGGTCGGTCTCCTCTCCGATCTCCACTTGGCCCGGCTGCTGCCCGCCCTCATCGGCGCGGATGCGGAGCCGGGGTCTGCCGCTCGGCCGGGGTCCGTCTGAAGATCTCCCGCCCGGCCAGGGTCCGCCTGACCCAGCTCACCGCTTCCCGCAGCGCTCCCGCGACGCCTTCCTCGTGCCCGACAAGGCGCCGGGGCTGGATTTCCAGAGTGATGGGACCGCCGAAACCCGAAGCCCGCACGCGCTGCAGGAACGCCGCCAGGTCCAGGTCGCCCTGGTCGGGAGGGAGATGCTCCTGGCGGGGGTCGCCGGCGAAATTCGAGAGGTGAATGCCGGCGACGCGGTCTTCGAAACGGGCGAAGTAGCGGTCCAGGCGTTCACCGGCCGCGGCGGCGTGGGTGGTGTCGAGGGTCAGTCTGAGATTGTGCCGCTCCAGGAGGGCACGAAGCTCTTTCCGGCGCTGGTAGCGGTACGGCGTCGTGGCGAAGGGGACCCGGTGGCCCCGCCAGACCTTGACCTTGGGCATGTTTTCAATGGCCACGACGATGTCGCCACCCCCCACCTCCCCCTGAAAATC
>JAMDDA010000146.1:5295-8949 GCA_023488925.1 Actinomycetota bacterium | reverse complement strand
CGTGGTGTCTCTGCTCAGCGTGCCGTCAGCGAAGGTCACGCGGGCCCCGAGATGCTCCAGCACTTCCCTCATGGTGCGCACGTCCTGAATGTCGGGCACGTTGTGGAGGACGCTGGTGCCCGGGGCCAGGAGACTGGCCGACATGAGCTTCAGTGCCGAGTTCTTGGCTCCGGAGACGGCGACCCGTCCCGCCAGGCGCGCACCTCCCCGCACGATGAAGCGGGGTTCATGAGTACATTCGAACATGGTCAGACGATATATCCTCTCACACACCGAGGGCAACCCCGAAGGTTGCCCTCGCGCTCACCGCTCCTGTCGCCGGGGTCAGCCCTTCTTCACCACCGCCAGGCGGTTCTTCGCGCGGCGCAGGGCCATGGTCTCCCGGTACGGGTCGATCTCCTCGCCCGCGGGCACCTTGCCGTCCCGGATAAGCGCCAGCCTCTCCTTGGCCCGCTGGAGCGCGGACTCGGCCCGCGCGACGTCGATCTCGCCCGCGAGCTCGGCGGCGTCGGCCAACACGATCACCTTGTCGAACTGCACCTTGACGAAACCCTCGGCAACCGCCAGCCTGATCCAGGTATCGTCCAGCGTCTTCACCCGCAGCTCGCCGATGGCGAGCTGCGCCACCAGGGGGGCGTGCCGCGGCAGGATACCCAGCTCGCCGCGCAAAGCGGGCACGACGACCATGGCCACGTCGCCCGCGAACACCGGGCCGTCCGGCGAGACGACTTCCAGGCGCAGGAAGTGTCGGTCGTCGGTCACGCGCTACGCCTCCTCGGACTGGCCGCGCATGCGGCGGGCGTTGGCCACAACTTCCTCGATCGAGCCCACCATGTAGAAAGCCTGCTCGGGCAGGTCGTCGTGCTTGCCCTCCACGATCTCCTTGAAGCTGCGCACCGTGTCGGCCAGAGGTACATACTTGCCCGGCCTCCCGGTAAACGCCTCGGCCACGGTGAAGGGCTGGGAGAGGAACCGCTCGATCTTGCGGGCCCGTTGCACGGTGAGCTTGTCTTCGTCGGAGAGCTCGTCCATGCCCAGAATGGCAATGATGTCCTGTAGGTCTTTGTAGCGCTGCAGGATCTCCTGCACCGCGGTGGCCGTGTCGTAGTGCTCGGCGCCGACGATATGACGCTGCAGGATGCGGCTGGTGGAGTCCAGAGGGTCCACCGCCGGGTAGATGCCCTTCTCGGAGATGGCCCGGCTGAGCACCGTGGTGGCGTCGAGGTGGGCGAAAGAGTTGGCCGGCGCCGGGTCGGTCAGGTCGTCGGCGGGCACGTAGATAGCCTGCACCGAGGTGACCGAGCCCCGACTGGTCGAGGTGATGCGCTCCTGCAGCTCGCCCATCTCCGAAGCCAGAGTGGGCTGGTAGCCCACGGCGGAGGGCATGCGCCCAAGCAGAGCCGACACCTCGGAACCCGCCTGCACGAAGCGGAAAATGTTGTCGATGAAAAGCAATACGTCTTGACCCTGGATGTCCCGGAAGTACTCGGCCATGGTCAGGCCCGAGAGGCCTACCCGCAGGCGGGCTCCCGGAGGCTCGTTCATCTGCCCGAATATAAGGGCGGTCTTGTCGATGACGCCCGATTCCTTCATCTCCAGGTAGAGGTCGTTCCCCTCACGCGTGCGTTCCCCTACCCCGGTGAACACCGAGATACCGCCGTGCTGTGTGGCGATGTTGTTGATGAGCTCCATGATGAGCACGGTCTTGCCCACGCCGGCGCCGCCGAAAAGACCGATCTTGCCTCCCTTCACGTAGGGAGCCAAGAGATCAACGACCTTGATGCCGGTCTCGAAGATCTCGGTGGTGGGCTCGAGCGATTCGAAGCTGGGGGCAGGCCGGTGGATGGGCCAGCGCTCCACGTCGGCGGGGAGAGGTTCGCCCTCGTCGATGGGCTCACCGATCAGGTTGAAAAGGCGGCCCAGTGTGGCCTGGCCCACCGGCACGGTGATCGGCCGACCGGTGTCCACAGCCGTCGTGCCCCGGGCCAGACCGTCGGTGGAGTCCATGGCCACGGCCCGCACCTTGTTGTCGCCCAGGTGCTGCTGCACCTCCGCCACGAGGAAGATCCGGCCGGAAGGCGTCTTCACGTCGATTTCGAGGGCATTGTAGATGGCGGGCAGTTCGCCGGCAAACTCCACGTCGATCACCGGGCCGATGATCTCTACGATCTTGCCTTTGTTCATCGTGTCAGCTTTCCTCCCTTATCGAGGGGCACGAGCCGCGCCCGACCCCGGTCCGTTTCCATCCACTAGGACAGGGCATCGGCCCCCGCCACCACTTCCAGAATCTCCTGGGTGATGGAGGCTTGGCGCGCCCGGTTCATCGCCAAGGTCAGTTCGTCGATCATCTCGCCCGCACTCTCGGAGGCGTTGCGCATGGCGGTCATGCGGGCGCCGTGCTCGCTGGCCGTACTCTCGAGCAGCGCCCGGTAGACGGTCATCTCCACGTACGACGGCAGAAGATCGTTCAGAATCGCCTCCGCCTGCGGCTCGAAGAGAAAGTCCATGTGCGGCGCGGCGTCCGAGGGTGTGTAGGTTTGGACGACCTCGTCCTGCAGGGGTAGGATGATTTGCTCGGTCACCCTCTGCTCCATGGGACTGACGAAGTGGTTGAAGATCACGAGCACACGGTCCACCGCCCCGCTCGTGTAGAGCTCGGCCACCCGATTCGGGCCGAGTACTTCACCTACCAGGGTCTGCGCGTCGAGGAAGCGGGGCCTGTCGGTGATCCCCGTGTAGGCGGCCGCCACGTCGCAGCGGTGGAAGCGGAAGGTACCCGCCCCTTTCTTGCCCACCACGATGAGATCCACATCGACGCCCGCGGCCCGGTACTCGCGCAGGCGCTCCTGGGCTCGGCGCACGATGTTGGCGTTGAAGGCTCCGCAGAGGCCGCGGTCGGCGGTCAGGGCGACCACGGCCACTCGCCGCACCTCGGCGTGTCGCTTGAGCAAAGGAAAGCGTTCCGGATCCACCTCGATGTATCTGGCCAGACCGGCGATGAACTCCATCATGTGGAGGGCGTACGGCCGGGTGGACTCGATGCGCTGCTGCGCGCGGCGCAGACGAGCGGCCGCCACCATCTCCATGGCTTTGGTGATCTTCTTGGTATTCTGGACGGAGGTGATTCTCCGCTTGATATCTCGCTGTGAGGCCATCGGCTCTTGCGGACCTCATACTCCGGCCGGCGCGCCCAACACCGGCTCCGCATTTCCCACGAAATCGGCCTTGAAGGCCCGCACGGCCTCGTGGAGCTTGGCCGCGGTCTCGTCGGAAAGCTCCTTGGTGGAGCGGATGGCCTCGCCGACCTCGGGATACTGTGCGCGCAGAGTGTCACGGAGCCGCTCGTTGAACTCGGACACCTTCTCCACAGCGATGTCGTCGAGGTAGCCCTGGGTGGCCGCGAAGATGATCATCACCTGCTCCTCTACCGGCCAGGGCGCATACTGCGGTTGGTTGAGGGTCGCCACCAGGCGTTCGCCGCGGGCCAAGGCCTTTTGGGTCTCGGGATCGAGCTCCGAGCCCGCCCCTTTCTTGCCCACCACGATGAGATCCACGTCGACGCCCGCGGCCCGGTACTCGCGCAGGCGCTCCTGGGCTCGGCGCACGATGTTGGCGTTGAAGGCTCCGCAGAGGCCGCGGTCGGCGGTCAGGGCG
>JAMDDA010000146.1:0-5285 GCA_023488925.1 Actinomycetota bacterium | reverse complement strand
CGCGAAGATGATCATCACCTGCTCCTCTACCGGCCAGGGCGCATACTGCGGTTGGTTGAGGGTCGCCACCAGGCGTTCGCCGCGGGCCAAGGCCTTTTGGGTCTCGGGATCGAGCTCCGAGCCGAACTTGGCGAAAGCCTCCAGCTCGCGGAACTGGGAAAGGTCGAGACGCAGGGAGCCCGCCACCTTCTTCATGGCCTTGATCTGGGCGTTGCCTCCCACCCGGGAGACCGAGATGCCCACGTTGATGGCGGGACGGACACCGGAGTAGAAGAGGCTCGATTCCAAGAAGATCTGGCCGTCGGTGATGGAGATGACGTTGGTGGGGATGTAGGCCGAGACGTCGCCCGCCTGGGTCTCGATGACCGGGAGGGCGGTGAGGGAGCCGCCGCCTTCCTTGTCCGAGAGCTTGCAGGCCCGCTCGAGCAGGCGGCTGTGCAGATAGAAGACGTCGCCCGGGAAGGCCTCGCGGCCCGGCGGGCGCCGCAGTAGCAGCGACATCTGCCGGTAGGCGTCGGCGTGCTTGGAGAGGTCGTCGTAAATGCACAGAGCGTGCTTGCCCTGGTAGGTGAAGTACTCGGCCATGGCGCAGCCGGCATAAGGCGCGATGTAGCGCAACGGCGCCGCTTCGGAGGCCGGGGCCATCACCACGATGGTGTAGTCCATGGCGCCGTGTTCCTCGAAGCGGGCCACCACTTGGCGCACGGTCGACGCCTTCTGACCGATGGCCACGTACACACAGATGACGTCCTGGCCCTTCTGGTTGATGATGGTATCCACGGCGATGGCCGTCTTGCCCGTACCCCGGTCGCCGATGATCAGCTCGCGCTGCCCCCGGCCGATGGGGATCATGGAATCGATCGCCTTGAGGCCGGTCTGCAGGGGCTCCTTCACCGGCTGCCGCCGGACCACACCGGGAGCCTTGAACTCCACCGGACGGTAGGCACTGGCCTCGACGGGACCTTTGTCGTCCAGCGGTTCGCCCAGGGGGTTCACCACGCGGCCCACCAGGGCCTCGCCGACCGGCACCTGCATGACCCGCCCGGTGCGCTTGACCAGGTCCCCCTCCTTGATGAGCGTGCTCTCGCCCAGAAGCACAGCCCCGATGCTGTCTTCCTCCAGGTTGAGCACGAGACCGGTAACGCCGTGGGGAAGCTCGAGCATCTCGGCGGCCACGGCGTTCTCGAGGCCGTGGATGCGCGCGATGCCGTCGCCGGTCATGACGACGGTGCCGACCTCCTGCATGTCGACTCCGGCCTCGTAGTCCTTGATGCGGGACTTGAGGACCGCCGTGATCTCCTCAGGACGCAGCTTCAACTGAACCCTCCAACCTTGCCGTGGGGCTTACCAAGCGGGCGCGCAGGCCTTCCAGCCGGTGCCGGAGGCTCGCGTCCGCGATCCGATCTCCAATGCGGAGCTTCACCCCGCCGAGGATGTCTCCGTCCACGGTCAGGGTCAACTCCACGCTCTTGCCCAGGGACTTCTCCAGGGATTCCTTCAGGCCCGCCTGCACGGTGCCGGGCACAGGCACAGCCGTGACGAGCTCGACTTTCACTATGCCCGCGTCCGCCTCCACGCGCTCCACGAAGGCGCGGTAGGCCTCTTCCAACACCGACTCCCGGTCTTTGTCGACGAGCAGCCGCAAGAAGTTACGGACCAGGTCGTCCCCCCCTTCCGTCAGCTGCATCAGAGTCTGTTTCTTCTCCTCGGCGGACACGTCTTCGTCCTGCACAAAGGCCCGCAACTCGGCGGACTGCGCCAGGGCGTCCACGAAGGCGGAGAGATCCCGGCGGACGGCTTCGACCTTGCCCGTCTCGACCGCCGCCTCGTAGAGGGCCCCGGCGTACACCTTGGCAATCCTGGTCTCGCTCACCGGCCCTTCTTCCTAGTTATCGCTGAAAGCGCCGAGGTCGAGCTCGGCGATGGCTTCTTTGATCAGGTCGAGATGCTCTTTCTCGTTGAGCGTCTTCCGGGTCACCTTCTCGGTGGCGGCCAAGGTGAGGGCGGCGACCTCCTCCTTGATCTCCTGCAAGGCCTGGCGGGTCTCTCGTTCGATCTGTTCGTGGGCCCTCTCGAGAACACGCTCGGCCTGGGCTTTCGCCTCGCTCAGAATCTCCGTCTTTGTGCTCTCGCCCACTTTCCGCGCCCGCTCGAGGATCTCCTCAGCCTCCTGGCGGGCGGCGGCCAGTTGCTGCTTGTAATCGGTCAGCAGAGCGTGGGCCTCGTCACGCAGCCGTTCGGCCTCACGGATCGATGCGTGGATCTCTTCTTGGCGCTGCCGCTGCAGGTTCATGAGCGGCCCGAAGGCAAACTTGTAGAGAAGCAGGACAAGCAGGACGAAGGTCAGCAGCGACCAGATGAACAGGCCCGGATCTACCTCGAAGATCTTCATGCTCGGCTCAAGCTCTCCTCGTGTGGTGAATGCGCCGGGGGCCCCTCCGGCCCCCGGCGCCTCCTTGCTTTGGTCCTAGCTCGCGATGGCCAGGAGAATGGCGATGACGAAGGCGTACAGAGCCAAGGCTTCAGCCAGGGCTACGCCGATGATCATGGCCGTCCGGATGTCCCCGGAAGCCTCGGGTTGACGGGCGATGGCGTCGGTCGTGCGGCCGGTCATGTACCCGATGCCCAGACCGGGACCCAGGGTCGCGAGGCCCATGCCGAGACCGGCAGCGAGCTTGGCGGCGGTTGTCGCATCCATTGAATGACTGCTCCTTTCCTGGAGTTGCTTAGTGGCCCGCGTAGATCGCGGACTCGATGTAGATCACCGAGAGGAGCGAGAAGATGTAGGCCTGTATGAAGGCTACAAAGATCTCAAACCCGTTCATCGCCAGCACGAAGGCGAGGGGGGGGATTGCCACCAGATAGCTCTCGAACTGGATCACCAGGCCCAGCATCACGAGGATGACCAGGTGCCCGGCGATCGTGTTCCCGAACAACCGGATGGCCAGCGAGAGGGGCTTGAAGAACTCGCCCATCAGGTGAACCACGAAGAAGACGAAGTTCAGCGGAATGGCCAGCGCCTTCGGCACGCCCTTGGGCGTGAGCCAGGAGCCGATGTAGCCGCGGAACCCATGACGGCGAAAGCCCTGATACTGCACCACCAGGAACACCACGAAGGCCATGCCGAAGGTGACGTTGATGTTCGCGGTGGGGGTGTAGGGCTTCAGAATCTCGGGCTTCGGGATGAGGCCCAAGATATTCATGGTGAAGATATAGGTGAAAATGGTGAGGATCAGATAATAGTACTTCTTGCCCTTTTCGCCGATCTGCCCGGTAAGGTGCCCGGTGGCAAAGTTGAGCAGGATCTCGCCAACGGTCTGCAGCGCGTCGGGCTGCTTCCGCAGCCGCCGGCTGATGACGAAGAAGAAGATGAAGACCAGCGCCGCCGAGATCCACATGTAGATGACCGCGTTCGAGATGGAGAGGTCGATCGGACCGAGCTTGGGCAGGTGGATGATCGACTGGACGTTGAGCTCGTGAAGAGCCTCTGTCACCTTGTTGGCTTCGGCTTCGGAAGACACGCGGGACTCCTTCTAGGGCGCGACGTGTGACGAAACACCCGGGAGGCGGCCCCGGGTGGCGAGACGGAACAGCGAGTAGCCGCTCAATACCGTGAAGACAGCCACGAAAGCTACGGCGACGACCACCACGTCTAACGCGGTCAGCCGGTCGACGGCGAAGAGGAAAGCGCCGAAGAGCGTAAGCCGGAGGAGGAAGGCACCGACGGAGAGAAGGGCGAAAGATCCGCCTCTCCGCAACGATAGCCACAGCTGGGAGCGGAGGGAGGCGACAAAGTAGACAACGGCCATGACGACGCCTGTCGCTACCGATGCAATCGTGAGTGTCAGCTTTGCCCTCCGGTCTACTCCTTGGTGCTTGGCCCGCCCGGCCGCCCACCGTCGTCGTCGTCCTCCTGGGCGGCCCGCCCGGCCCCGATCAGCATGCGGACCATGTAGACGAAGCCCAACCCTGCTCCGAGGAAGACACCCCCCACCATCAGCCACGGACGCGTGCCCAGCAGCCGGTCGAGACCGTACCCGATACCGGTGAACACGAGAACGTAGGCAACGAGCGTGAACCCGGCGCCACCGACTTGTGACAGATCGCGCATGGGATCACGGCTCATCGTGGGGCCGCCCGCATGATATCGAATCCCTTCGACCTTGGCAAGAATGTCACGAATGTACTCCGCTGTTTCCCGACCGCTCAGCCGTCCTTCAAGACCGTTCATGGGCAGTACCGTCCCGTCCGTCATCACCCCGCCCACCCGCCCGCCGGCCCGTCAGCTTGCTCCAGCGGACGATCTCGAGCGTGTATCCCAGATATAGGGAGACCGCTCCTACCAGGCCCGCGAGCACGCCCGTGAGCCACACGGGAGCGAAGCGCATCGCCAGCGCCACAAGACTCATGAGGCCCGACCAACCATACAGGATCATGACCGTCTGCCGCTGGGAGTAGCCCAGGTTGGCAAAGCGGTGATGCAGATGGCCCCGGTCGGCAACGTAGATGGGCCGCCGGTTCTTGACCCGGCGGAGGATGGCGAAGCCCGTGTCGAAGATGGGGATGCCGAGCACCAGCAGAGGAATCAGCAGAGCCACCGTGGCCACACCCTTGAGAAAGCCCTGCAGGGTGATGGCTCCCAGCAGATAGCCGAGCAGGAGCGATCCCGAGTCGCCCATGAAGATGCTGGCCGGGTGGAAGTTGTGCCACAGGAACCCCACGGTGGCTCCGGCGACCGCCGCGGCCAGGATGCCCATGAACGGTCTTGGCCCAGGGACATGGCGATGATGGCAAACGTGACCGAGCTTATGGCGCACACGCCGGCGGCCAACCCGTCCATACCGTCGATGAAGTTCACGATGTTCATGATGGAGACCACCCAGAGCAGGCTGAAGGGGATGCCCACCCAGCCGAGCACCAGGATGCCGATGCCCGGCACCGACAACGTCTCCACCCGCACCCCGTACAGCACGAGAATGACCGCCACCACCAATTGCAGCCCCAGCTTGACGAGCGGCGTCGTGCCCTTGACGTCGTCGAAAACGCCCACCAGAGTGATGAGCGAGGCGCCCACCAGGATACCCCGGACCACACCCTCCCCCGAGAGGAAGACCAGACTGGGAATGATCACCCCGAAGTAGATGGCGATGCCCCCCATGCGGGGAGTGGGCACCGCGTGGATCTTGCGGGCGGCCGGTTGGTCCATGGCCCCCACGCGGCGGGCGAGCTCCGCCGCCGCCGGCGTGACGGCCCAAGCGACCGCGATAGCCAGCAGGAAGCCCAGG
>JAMDDA010000031.1:1370-9336 GCA_023488925.1 Actinomycetota bacterium | reverse complement strand
CCGCACGATGGAGTCGTCGACCACCACGAGTCGCTTACCCCGGATGGCCGAGGAGAGCGGATTCAGTTTCATGCGGATGCCGCGCCGGCGCAGGTTGTCGTCGGGATCAATGAAAGTGCGACCCACGTAGCGGTTCTTGACCAGCCCCTCCCCAAAAGGGATACCGCTGCGGGCCGAGTAGCCGATGGCCGCCGAATTCCCCGTGTCGGGCACCGGAATGACCAGGTCGGCTTCCGCCGGCGACTCCACGGCCAGCTCCTCGCCCATGCGGCTCCGGGCGGCGTAGAGCGTCACGTTCTTCATGACGGAGTCGGGGCGAGCGAAGTATATGAACTCGAAGATGCAGAGAGCCTCCCCTTTGCGGTCGACTACACGCTCGCTGTGGTAGCCCGTCTCGTCGATCCAGCACATCTCGCCGGGTTCGATCTCGCGCACGGGCACGGCCCCGATGATGTCGAAGGCGGCGGTCTCGCTGGCGAGAACGTAGCGCTCCTCCAGTCGCCCCAGCACGAGAGGCCGGATGCCGAAGGGGTCCCGGAAGCCGATCACCTGCTCCCCGTCGAGCAGGACCGCGCTGAAGGCTCCCCGCAGCCGGGGGATCACGTCGCGCAGGGCTTCTTTGACGTCGCCTGCGGGGTGCTCGGCCAGGAGGGCGGCCATGACCTCGGTATCGGAGGTGGAAGAGAGCTCCACGCCCCGCTCGAGCAGCTCGCGGCGGAGTTCGTCGGTGTTCACCAGGTTCCCGTTGTGGGCCAGGGCGATGGCCGACCCGTTACGGGGGCGGTGGACAGGCTGCGCGTTGCGCCATTCGCTCGAGCCGGTGGTCGAGTAGCGCACGTGACCGATGGCCATCTGCCCGGAGAGGGTACGCAGGGTCTCTTCCTTGAAGACCTGCGAGACCAGGCCCATCTCCTTGAAGACCAGGATGTCGCCGTGGTCACTCACCGCGATCCCCGCCGACTCCTGCCCGCGGTGCTGGAGGGCGTAAAGCGCGAAGAACGTGAGGCGGGCCACGTCGCGCTCCGGGTCGTAGATGGCGAAAACGCCGCACTCCTCCCGGGGCGAGTCGAGATGCTCGAGATACATCATCACCAGGTCAGTATAGTGCACGCGGGTCGGGCGCGCTCAGCCGGCGAGGGCGCGCTCCAGCCCTCCCTCGTAGGCATCACGCATGGCCGGCAGCGGGATCGCCACCTGCTCGGCCCCCAGCTGCACGGCCAGACTGTTTCCCCCCACCGTGCCCAGCACCCGGCAGGGTACCCCTGCTTCCTCGCAGAGCCTGCGCACGTCCCCGACCAGCTCCGGCGCCGCGCTCACCACCACCCGCGTGGGCCCTTCTCCGAAAAGCGTCACATCGTACCGGCCGACTGCCTGTCCGGCGATGCCCTCCAGGTTCACGCGGGCTCCCAAACCCCCGGCCAAGCAGCTCTCGGCCAGCGCCACCGCCAGCCCCCCGTCGGAACAGTCGTGAGCCGAGCGGAGCAGGCCCTCGGCGATTGCCCGACGCACCACGGCCTGCAACTGCACCTCAGCCGCAAGGTCCACATCGGGAATGCGTCCTTCCACCCGACCGAACCAACGCTTCTGGTACTCGGAGCCGTCGAGGGCAGGGGCGGTGTCGCCCAGCAGTAACACCACGTCGCCCTCCCGCCGAAAGGCGACACCGCAACGGGCCCCCACGGCGGGCATGAGCCCCAGCATGCCCACCACCGGAGTGGGATAGACGGCCTGACCGAAGCTCTCGTTGTAGAAGGAGACATTCCCCGAGATGACGGGAATACCGAAGGCTTTGCAGGCCTCGGCCATACCCTCCACCGCCCGGGCGAACTGGGAAGCGATAGGCCCCTTCTCCGGGTTGCCGAAGTTGAGGCAGTTGGTGATGGCCACCGGGGCGGCCCCTGTGCACGAGACGTTGCGCGCCGCTTCCGCCACTGCCTCCTTGCCTCCCCGGTAGGGGTCCAAGTACGTGCGCCGACCGTTGCCGTCCGTGCACACCGCCAGACCGACGCCGGTTTGCTTGATCCGCAGTACCGCCGCATCTCCACCCGGGAGCAGGACGGTGTTCAGCTGCACCTGGTGGTCGTACTGCTGCCAGATCCAGCGGCGACTGGCGATGTTGGGGGAGCCGAGGAGGTCGAGCAGTATTTCTTCCGGTGGGGCCTGCGGAGCGGGCCACGCCGCGAGCTCGACCGGCTGATCCACCTCGTGAGCCGGCCGCTCTTGCGCCACTGTGCACACGGGCGCGTCGGCCAGAGCACGCGCGGGCATGTCGCCCACCAGCTCGCCGTGGTGGAAAACACGCAGGCGGCCGGTGTCCGTTACCACGCCGACGATGGTGCAGTCGAGATCCCAGCGGTCGCAGGCTGCGGCCACGTCTTCCCAGTCGGCCGGCGTGACGACGGCCAGCATCCGCTCCTGGCTCTCGCTGATCATGATCTCCCAGGGGGCCATGTCCGCTTCGCGGAGGGGAACCCGATCGGTGTGGATGTCGATGCCTACACCACCCTTCGCCGCCATCTCACTGGACGAGGAGGCGATGCCGGCCGCCCCCAGGTCTTGCAAGGCCACGAACTTGCGCCGCGCCAGTAACTCCAGACACACCTCGAGCAGCTTCTTCTCGGTGAAAGGGTCGCCCACCTGCACGGAGGGCCGCTTCTCCTCCAGGGACTCGTCGAACTCTTGGCTGGCGAGGACGCTCGCTCCCCCGATGCCGTCCCGCCCGGTCTTGGAGCCGAACAGCACCACATGGTTGCCCACTCCCGCCGCCCGGCTCCGCACGATGTGTTCGTGGCGCACCAGACCCACGGTCATGGCGTTCACCAGGCAGTTGCCCGAGTACGCATCTTCGAAGTAAACCTCGCCGGCCACCGTGGGGATGCCCATGCAGTTGCCGTATCCACCAATGCCGGCCACCACGTGCTCGAACAGATAGCGTTGGCGCTCCATACCACCCCCGGCAACGGCGGGTGCCACCGAAGGCGTGCCCCCCGCGCCCTGCGGGGCGGCACTCGCAGCCGTATCCACCGGGAGCGGAGCGATCTCCCCGAAACGGAGCGAGTCGAGGCTGCAGATGGGCCGGGCGCCCATGGCGAAGATGTCGCGCAGAATGCCGCCCACCCCGGTGGCCGCCCCCTGGTATGGCTCGACTGCGGAGGGGTGATTGTGACTCTCGATCTTCATGGCGACCGCCAGCCCGCCGCCGATGTCGACTATGCCCGCGTTCTCGCCCGGGCCCTGGAGCACCCTCTCCCCCGCCGTGGGGAACCGCCCGAGGAAGGGGCGGGAATGCTTGTAGCCGCAGTGTTCGCTCCACATGAGAGAGTAGACCGCGAGCTCCACATGAGTCGGCTCCCGGCCCTGGACATCGCAGATTCTGAGGTACTCGTCGCGGGTGAGGCCGAGGTCGGCATAGAGCTCAGACATGCGTCGCTGCTCCCTGCAGTGGTTCGACGGGTTCACGGGCGGTTCCGCGGGCGCATTCGCCGGCCCTCGGCGCGAACCGGGAGCCGGCGGACCGAGGTGGTCGCTGTTCCAGGCTGAGGGTGGTCACACGCCGGCCTTTCCCTCGTCTCCCGCGCTCTCGCTCGACCGGCCGTCGCCCTCCTCGGAAGCCGGGAGCGGCCGACAATCGGGGCCCATGCCCGGGATCTCCCGCCAATCGAGCTGGCTTTGGCACACTCGGCACACGCACGTGTCGATCAAGTACCCCTTGATGAAGGTGTTGGCATGGCCGCAGCGCGGACAGATGATGTCAGCAGCCATCGCGGAAGGTCCGGGGTCGCATCACTCTCTCCTCTCCGCTCGAGCCTTACGCGCGCTCCAGCACGGTGTCGATCAGCGACCCGAAGAGCCCCCGCCCGTCGGTACCACCCAAGACCGACTCGCAGACCCTCTCGGGGTGCGGCATCATGCCGAGCACGTTCCCTCCCTCGCTGAGCAGGCCGGCGACGTTGTCCGTGGCGCCGTTGGGGTTGGCGGCGTCGGTGACGTTGCCCTCGGCGTCACAGTAGCGGAAGACCACCAGCTTCTCCTGCTCGATACGCTCCAGGCTCTCGGCACCCGCCGTCCAGTTCCCCTCGTTGTGGTTGACGGGCACCTGGATGACCTGCCCGGGAGAATATCGCCGCGTGAACGGGGTGTCGGTGCGCTCCACCCGCAGATACTGGGCATGACAAATAAACTTGAGCCCCCGATTGCGCAGCAGAGCGCCGGGCAACATATGGGCCTCGGCCAGGATCTGGAAGCCGTTGCAGATGCCGAGCACCAGGCCCCCGTCGGCGGCAAACGCGGCCACCTCCTGCATGACCGGGCTGAAACGGGCGATGGCGCCCGTGCGCAGGTAGTCACCGTACGAGAACCCTCCCGGGAGCACGACCACATGGGCGCCCTTGAGATCCCGCTCTTTGTGCCACAGGTAGAAGGGCTCCGCCTCGGGGAAGGTGCTCAAAGCGTAGGCGGCGTCGTATTCGCAGTTCGATCCGGGAAAGACAACCACGCCGAAGCGGACTTTTCCGCTCACCCACTGATCTCCTCTTCGCGGTGGGCGTAAGGGTCGGCCGCGGTCCAGGGGCTGGATACGTGTTGGCCGGCCACGGGCACCGCGGTCTCCGCCGGGACGATGACGCCCTCTCCCGCACGGCTCTGCGTGGAGAAAGGACCCACGTCCACGAGGTCGAAGCGGTAGTCTTCGATGATGGGGTTGGCCAGCAGCCGGCGACACATGTCCTCGACGTCCCGGCGGACGACAGCCTCCTCGGCGCCGTCGACCTCCAGGGTGATGAAGCGGCCGACCCTGATGTTCCGCACACCCGCGAAGCCCAACGCGGGCAGAGCCCGCTCCACGGTCGCTCCTTGGGGATCGAGGATGCCCTCTTTGGGCGTGACGTACACGGAAACCTTGAACATCGCTCTCCCTCTCGCTCCCCGGCTCCCGGGAGCGGGCGAACCACCGCTCCGCTGCCCGCCGGCCTTCACCGCTCGCCGGCCTTCACCGCTCGCCGGCCTTCACCGCTCGATGCGGCGGAGGACCTCCGCGTACGCGTCTTCTACCCCGCCCAGGTCGCGCCGGAACCGGTCTTTGTCGAGTTTCTCGCCTGTTTCGCTATCCCAGAAGCGGCAGGTGTCGGGGGAGATCTCGTCCCCCAGGCGGATGGCTCCCCGAGCGTCCTTGCCGAACTCCAGCTTGCAGTCCACCAGGGTCAAACCCCGGCGTGCAAAAAACTCGACAAGGATGGCGTTGGCCTGCTTGGCCATGGCGGTGGCCTCCGCCAGGTCCTCGGGACTGATGACCTGAAGCTCGTTCAGATGGGCCATGCACAGCAACGGGTCGCCGAGCGCGTCGTCCTTGTAGTAGTACTCGACGATGGGCGGGTTCTTGAGAGCAGTCCCCTCGGGATAGCCGATCCGCTTGGAGAGCGAACCGGCCGCCAGGTTCCGCACGACGAACTCCACGGGGAACATGTCCAGCCGGTGGATGCGCATGGCCGTCTCGGACTCCCACCCGAGGAAGTGCGTGGCGATCCCCCGCTCTTCGAGAAGCGTGAAGAGTCGCGCCGATATGGCGTTGTTCATGCGGCCCTTCCCACCGATGGTGCCCCTCTTCTTTCCGTCGAAGGCCGTGGCGGAATCCTTGAAGTCCTGGACGTAGACCTCGGGGTCGGCCGTGGCGTAGACGATCTTGGCTTTGCCTTCGTAAAGCTTTTCGCCTCGTGTCATGTGTGCTCCAACTCCATCGAGGGGATCTCCCGGGGCCGGATGCCGGGGAAAGCGCCGCCGACCCCTCTAGATTCTAGCAGGTATGGCGCCGCGGCCGGCGCCGAACCTGCGCCGCCGCAGTCGGCAGGGAACAGGTGCAGTATGCTAATGGGCATGCGGTCCCCGCGAAGAAAGCTCGGCCCTCCCGGCCGCCCCCGGGGAGTGACCATCATGGTCGCGCTCCTGTTGGCCCAAGCGGTGCTCTGGGCGGCTACCGGCACCCTGCACATCGTGGGCGTGCAGCCCTTGCCTCTGGCCGTTGAGAGCGCCTTGCCTTTCGTGCTGGCGGTCGCCTTTTTCAACCTCGTGATCGCCGTGGGCATGGTGTTCCTGCGGTCCTGGGCTTGGATAGCGGCCATGACCGTGCAGGGCGTGGCTTTGGCAGGAGCCTTGTGGTCGTATTTCCAAGGCGAGCCCAACTACCCGGCCATGCTTCTGTCTGTCTTCCTGGTGTTTTACCTCAACCTGCGTGAGGTCCGGCGACCCTTCGGCGTCGAGGAGCTCCGACCCGACAGCGAGAAGGAACGGGAGTAGGTGGGCGTGGCCCGCTCCGACCCCGAAGCCGACCTCCGCCTGCTCCGCCGTTTCGAGCCGCAGCTGCGCATGACCCGGGGCGAGCAGTTCCACCCCATCCCGCTGGAGACCTACCTGCCCCTCACCGATCTGGTGGTAAGACGCCGCGGCGAGGTGCCCCGGGTGATCGTCTCCCGGCCGGAGGTGACGCAGGCGGTGCTGAGTGCGTGCCACGACCCCAACCCCGACACCGCGACCTACCTGCAGCTGGTGCAGGAACCGCTGAACGCTTTCCAGCTCATGCAGTTCCGCTCGCGCTCCAGCCTGCGGGAGTTCCACCACGGCACCACCCGGTTCGCCCGAGTGGGATTCTTCGCCCGCCTCCTGGATGTAGCCTTCCGGCTCTCCCTGCTGGTACGGGGCCGTATCCCCGGGGGAGCGGCGGCCGCAGCGGCCACGATGCTCCACGCGGCTGTTGCCGACACACCCCGGCCGGTCTATTACGGGCGCGTCGTGCGTACCGGGAGCTATACGGTGCTGCAGTACTATTTTTTCTACGCTTACAACGACTACCGTAGCCATTTCCACGGCGCCAACGATCACGAGGGCGACTGGGAGCTCGTCTCCCTCTATCTCTCCGAGGACCCGGAACGCGGCCCGATACCCGAATGGGCGGTCTACGCGTCTCACGACGAAGCCGGAGCCGACATCCGCCGTCGCTGGGACGACCCGGAGCTTCAGAAGGTGGGCGAACACCCGGTGGTCTTCGTGGGGGCGGGCTCCCACGCCGCCTATTTTTCCCCCGGGGAGTACGTCATCCATATCGAGATTCCCCTGCTGGCCCGGCTCAGAGCCTGGGCGGGCGCCGTGCGCGCCGCGTGGCAGCAGGTCTTCCACCAGGGTGGCGCCCGCGAACCGGGCGGCCGGGACCGCCGCTTCGCCATCGCTTTCGTCGACTACGCCCGGGGCGACGGCCACGTGTATGGCCCGCACGGCGACCACCCTTGGGACGCCCGGCTCGTCATAGAGCAGCCGGCCCTCACGAACTACGCCGGCCTCTGGGGCCGTCATAGCGAGGACTCCCTGCGTGGCGAGAACGCGCCCGGCGGCCCCAAGTTCAACCGGGACGGTTCGATCCGCCCCTCCTGGTACGACCCTGTGGGTTGGGCGGACCTGGCTGAGGTGCCTCCCTCCACCCGGGAGCTGGCCCTGACCCTGGAGGAACTCGCCCGCCTGCGCACCGAGCGGGACACTATCGAGGGCGCCATTGGCGAGGCGGAGAAGGAGGTCGAGCGGCTGGGTGTGCAGGTGGCGGCCATTCGGCATGCGCCGACCTGCCGCCGCCAGCTCGCGGAGCTCGAAGCTCGGCTCGAGTCCGCCGCCACGCACGTTCACGACCTGCGTGCCCGTCTCAGCGACATGCGCCGCCTCACCGACAGCCTGGAGCGGCGGCGCCGGCAACTCGAGGCCGGAGACCGCGGCGATCCCCGCGCCCATCTGCGCCATCCGGCTCGACCCGAGGAGCCCCGCAGCCTGCGCCTGCAGCGGCTGGCCGAGACCTGGAGCGCCCTGAGCTCCGGTCTGTTGCTGCTCATAGGCGGAGCCCTGGCCGTGGTCTACCGGGCGGAGCCCCTGCCTTTCCTCCTGCTGCTCGGCGCCTTCCTTTTCGTGGAGTCGCTCTTCTACCGGTGGGTGGTCG
>JAMDDA010000031.1:0-1360 GCA_023488925.1 Actinomycetota bacterium | reverse complement strand
TGCACGCCATCGTCCTCACCCTGGCCCTGGTCACCATCGCCCTCCTGGTCGTGGACTTCTGGTGGCAGATCGGCGTGGCCCTGGCGGCAGCCCTCGGGGTCTTCATCATCTGGAGCAACCTGCGCGAGATGATCGGGCGCTGAGCGCCTCTACCAGGTGGGCCCCTCCACCCGCCCTACCAGGTGAGCCCCTCCACCCGCTCGAAGATCACGTCCATGTGGCGCAGATGCCGGCCGGGGTCGAAGCAGGCCTCGATCCGGGCGGGCGACAGGCGGGCGAGCACGTCGGCGTCGGCCAGCACCAGCTCTCTGAACGAACGCTTCTCCTCCCAGGACCGCATGGCGTTGCGCTGCACCAGGCGATAGGCGTCTTCGCGCACAAGCCCGGCGCGGATCAACTCCAGCAGCAGCTGCTGGCTGTAGATCAAGCCGAAGCTCCGCTCCATATTGGCAGCCATGGCCTCCGGATACACCAGCAGGCGGTCGATCAGCCCGGTGGCTTTCTCGAGCATGTAGTGCAACAGAATGGTGCTGTCGGGCAGGATCACCCTCTCCACGCTGGAATGGCTGATGTCGCGCTCGTGCCAGAGAGCCACGTTCTCGAAGGCGGCCAGCATATTGCCGCGGATGACGCGGGCCTGGCCGGCCAGACGCTCGGAGATAATGGGGTTGCGCTTGTGGGGCATGGCCGAGGAACCCTTCTGCCCGGGGGCGAAGTACTCCTCGGCCTCCAGCACCTCGGTGCGCTGGTAATGCCTGATCTGCACGGCGATCTTCTCGATGGTGGTGGCCAAGAGCGCCAACGCGCTCAAGAACTCGGCGTGCCGGTCGCGTTGCACCACCTGAGTGGAGATGGGCTCCGCCCGCAGGCCCAGGCGGGCCGTCACCAGCTGCTCCACCCGAGGATCGATGTTGGCATAGGTGCCCACCGCCCCCGAGATCTTGCCCACGGCCACCTGCTCAGTGGCGCGCTCCAGGCGCTCCAGGCCCCGTTTGACCTCGAAAGCCCAGAGACCCAAGACCATCCCGAAGGTGATGGGCTCGGCGTGCACGCCGTGGCTGCGGCCGATCATGACCGTTCCCCGGTGCTCGAGAGCGCGGCGTTGCAGCACCCGTCCCAACTCGCGGGTTTGCGCGGCCAAGAGAGCGCCCGCGCGCTTCAGCTGCAGGGCGAGAGCGGTGTCCAGCATGTCCGAGGAGGTCATGCCGAAGTGGATGTACTTCGCTGCCTCGCCCACGTGCTCGGCCACGTTGGTGAGAAAGGCGATGACGTCGTGCTGGGTGGTCTCCTCTATCTCGTGGACCCGCGCCACGTCGAAGGCGGCCTTCGCCTTGATCCCGGCCACCGCCCCCCCCGGGCT
>JAMDDA010000213.1 GCA_023488925.1 Actinomycetota bacterium | reverse complement strand
GTGCTTTACGGCGGCAGCGTCAAGCCCGACAACATCGGCGAACTGATGAGGCAGGTGGACATCGACGGAGCCCTGGTGGGCGGCGCAAGCCTCGAGGTCGAGAGTTTCGCGGCGATCGTGGAGTTTACGTAACCGTGGCCCGGCGGCCGGTGGCCCTGATTATCCTCGACGGCTGGGGTTACGCCGAGCCCGGCCCCGGCAACGCCGTGTCGCTGGCGCGGACGCCGGTCCTGGACGAACTGCTGGCGCGGCATGCGTGGGTGCTGTTGCAGGCCAGCGGGGAGGCCGTCGGGTTGCCGCCCGGAGTCATGGGTAACTCCGAAGTGGGCCATCTGACTCTGGGGGCGGGCCGGGTGATCCATCAAGATCTGTCCCGCATCAACCGCGCCATCGCGGACGGCACGTTCTACGAGAATCCGGTGCTGGCGCCGGCCATGGGTGCGGCCGCCGCCAAGGGCGCGGCGGTCCACCTCATGGGTCTGCTCTCCGAGGGCGGGGTCCATTCCGCCGTGGAGCATATCCACGCCTTGGTGCGATTGGCGAGGCGGAAAGGGGTTGAGCGGCTGTTCATCCACGCCTTCATGGACGGGCGGGATTCCTCCCCTACCGCCGGCCGGGGCTTGCTGCGCGAGCTCGAGGAGTTCCTGAACAGTGAAGGCCTGGGCCGGGTGGCCACGATCGCCGGCCGCTATTACGCCATGGACCGGGACCGCCGGTGGGAGCGAACCAAGCGCGCCTACGACGCTTTGGTGCATGGTCGGGGCGAGCGCGCCGGCGCCGCCGACGAGGCCATCCGGCGCTCCTACGAGCAGCAGGTCACCGACGAGTTCGTTCTGCCCACAATCATCGGAGACGATCCCCGCTCCCGCATCCACGACGGCGACACGGTCGTCTTCTTCAACTTCCGGTCCGACCGCACCCGCCAACTCACTCGAGCCTTCATCTGCCCCGATTTCGACGGTTTCGACCGGGAAGGCCCGGCACCCGCAGTGACATTCATCGCGATGACGGAATACGACGAGACGTTCACCATCCCGGTGGCCTTTCCTTATGAACCGCCCCAAGACGTGCTCGCCGAGGTCCTCAGCCGGGCCGGCCTCCGGCAGCTGCACATCGCCGAGACCGAGAAGTATGCGCACGTCACTTTCTTTTTCAACGGCGGCCGGGAAGAGCCCTACCCGGGCGAACTGCGCCGCTTGGTCCCCTCGCCGAAAGAGGTCGCGACCTACGACCGGAAGCCGGCGATGAGCGCGTACGAGGTGGCGGCCGCCTTCCGAGAGATCATGACGACGGAGGAGATCGATTTCGTCATCTTGAATTTCGCCAACCCCGACATGGTAGGCCACACCGGGAACATCGGAGCCACCGTGGAAGCCTTGGAGCATGTGGACCGCTGTCTGGGTCAGGTGCTCGACGTGCTGCGCGGGCGGAATGCCCATGTCTTCGTGACGGCGGACCACGGCAACGCCGAGTACATGTTGGAGCCCGACGGCAGACCGAACACCGCCCACACCACCAACCCCGTGCGTTTGGTCTATGCCGGTGACGGTCTCGCGCTCCGCCAGGGGGCCGGCCTGGCCGACGTGGCGCCCACGATCCTGTGTCTCCTCGGTCTGGAGCAACCGGCGGCCATGACCGGGCGCTCGATCTGCTAACTTCTCCCAGGGAACGGACGTCGCACAGAGGTAGAAAGGGGTTTCCCGGTGCGCGAACCCTCGGCCGATGAACTGCGGCGGGCGGCGGCGGGCGACGAGAGAATGCTCGACAATCTCGTGCGCGCCTACTACGGCCCGGTCTACAACTACCTGTACCGGTTGGTCGGCGACGCCGGTGAGGCCGAGGATCTCGCCCAGGAGGTGTTCCTACGCATGGCTCGGAGCGTCGGCGGCTTCGGCGGACGGGCCCGGTTCAGCACGTGGCTCTTCCAGATCGCGCGCAACGCGGGCATCGACCACCTGCGCCGCCGCGAGGCGGAGAGGGCCCGTCTTCCCGCGGTGCTGGAGCCGCTTCGTTCGAGTCGGGACGCAGTGGGGGAGTACGAGGAGGCGCAGCTTGTGTGGTCCTGCATCGGCACGTTGAACGAAGACCTGCGCTCCGCGCTGTTGCTGCGTGATCTCCTGGGTTTCAGCTACCGGGAAATCGCAGAGATCCTCGAGTCGACCCTGGCGACCGTCAAGTGGCGCATCTACGCGGCCCGCGAACAGGTTCAAGAGCGCTACCGGGCGGTCACAGCGACCGAACCCGGCCGAGCGCCGGGGCTCCCCCGCTAGGAAGAGAATCTCGTGTGCCCCGTGGTGAGAAGACGGTGGCTTTGTGGTGAGAAGACGGTGGCTTTGTGGTGAGAAGACGGTGATGCGCAAGAAGACCACGCGATACGGGAAGACGCGCGCCGCCGGCGATTGCCGGGCCTTCCGCGAGCTCGCCTCCTCGGCGGTCGATGGGGAGATCCATGAGCTCGAGGCGTACTCCCTCGAACGGCACCTGCGGTCGTGTCCCTGCTGCCGCGAATTCCGGGACTTCGTTCTGCGCACCGGCCTGCTCGTACGACAGTCTCCCCCTCCCCCCCTTGCGCGGAGACCGGTGGAGGGGCGCGTTCTTGCCCGGGCGGCGGGTGGTCGAGACCGGAGTTGGTGGAAATCGCGCCGGCTCCTGGGGGTGGCGGCGGGTTCGCTGGCTGCGGGGATCCTGCTGGGAAGCGCTCTCGGCCTGCGGGTCGGGGGCGAGGGCGTTGCAGCCCCGGCCGAGCTGCCGCTGCCGCGGGTGACGGCGGCGCGTACGCTCGATCCAAGCTACGTGCCGTATCTGAGCCGCCCGCTGGCGGTGGCGTGGGACGCCGGAGTCATCCGGCCGGGGACCGCCGACGAGAAGCGTCTGTTCTGGGTGACGCCCATGTCCCGCTACGACGAGGCGCATTACCGGCCGGAACGTCTCTAGAAGGCGGTGGACGTACACGGGCGGGTTCCGCCTGTGCCCCTAACTTCGAGGCTCTGGGGCTCGTCTCACCTCATGGAGGGGTTCGGCCGGAGGACGCGACCCGCAGGCGCGGCGCGGCACTGGGCGCCGACCCGGGCGGCGTGGTAGGCTGATTTCGTTTATGACGTCTACTCCGACTTCATGAGGAGCGATACACAGTGGCCTACGTTCTCGCAGTCTTGGATACCGTTCTCGGGGCGGGACTCTTGGTTCTGATCTTCCTCCATTCCGGCAAGGACGCCGGCCTGTCGAGCGCCTTCGGCGGCGGAATGGGGAGCTTCGGCGGCACCAGCGTAGTTCAGAAGAACCTGGATAGGCTGACCGTGGTGTTCGCCATCCTGTTCTTCGTGGTCACCATCACCCTGGGGTTCGCCCTCTGAGGCACTGGGGTCCTGGGCCGGGTTTGTGGGAGCGACACAAGGAGGTGATATCCCACCGGAGGCTTTGCGTGCAGGTGCGGATGCAGTCGAGAGAAGGAGGGAAACACGTTGAGTAGCTGGAAGCGTTCGTGGCTGGTAGTGGTGCTGGCCGTCGCGCTCGTTGGCACCCTGGGAATCGTCGCCGGGTGCGGCGGCGGGGAGACGACGACCACCGCGGGCGGTGGCGGCTCCACCGAGACGACGGCCCCCGCGACCGGGGACCTCGCCGAGGATCAGACCCTCGTCATCAACATCAACACCGAGCCCCCGAGCCTTGACCCCAATCTCGCTTCCGACACCACCTCGGTCAAGGTGATCAACAACATCTTCGAAGGTCTGGTCCATATCGACTACCAGGGCAACCCCTTCCCCGGCGCCGCCGAGAAGTGGGAAGTCTCCGACGATGGCCTGACCTACACCTTCTATCTGCGCGGCACCGACAAGTGGACGAACGGTGACCCGGTCACCTCGCAGGACTTCAAGGACTCCTGGCTCCGCATCCTCGATCCGGCCACCGCGGCCGACTACGCCTATCAGCTGTACTTCATCAAAGGTGCCGAGGAGTTCAACTCGGGCAAGGGCAAGGCCGAGGACGTGGCCATCGACGCCACCGACCCGAACAAGCTGGTCGTGACGCTCAAGGCCCCTACTCCGTGGTTCGTGCCCATGATGAGCCACCAGGCCTTCTTCCCCATCCCCAAGAAGGTGGTCGATCAGTTCGGCGACAAGTGGACCGAGCCGGGCAACATCGTGACCAAGGCCCTTACACCCTCGCGACCTGGAACCACGACTCCGACATCATGCTGAAGAAATGGCCCGATTGGCGTGAGGCTTCCAGTGTGGTGCTCGAGAACATCAAGATGGTCATGATCCAGGAGGCCACCAC
This sequence comes from Actinomycetota bacterium, assembly GCA_023488925.1. GTDB lineage: Bacteria > Actinomycetota > Thermoleophilia > RBG-16-64-13 > RBG-16-64-13 > JAMDDA01. The sequence continues at coordinate 5,076 of JAMDDA010000213.1, read as the reverse complement.
CGGGGTCGCCGCGTTCGAGAACGGCGAAATCGACGTCCAGGAAGAGCTTCCGGTAGCCGACATGGACCGCCTGAAGCAGTTGCCGCAGTACAAGCTCTTCCCGCTCCTGGGTATCTACTACTACGGCTTCAACACCAAGCATGCCCCGCTGGACAAGCCCGAGGTGCGCAAAGCCCTGGCGCTGGCCATCGACCGGCAGTCCATCGTGGACAATGTGACCAAGGCCGGGCAGGTGCCGGCGACCGGCTTCGTACCCGAAGGCATGCCCGGCTTCGACACCATCAACGCCCAGGCCACGCTGATCAAACCGACGGCCGACGTGGAAGCGGCGAAGAAGCTGCTCGCCGACGCGGGCTATCCGGACGGCAAGGGCTTGCCCGAGATCGTGATCTACTACAACACGAGTGAAGGGCACCAGGCCATCGCGACGGCCATCCAAGAACAGTGGAAGGCGATCGGGGTCAACGCCACCCTGAAGAACATGGAGTGGAAGCAGTACCTCGACTTCGTGCAGAACAACGAGGACGTCATGGTCTACCGCATGGGTTGGGTGGCCGACTTCGGCGACGCCTTCAACTTCCTCGACGTGTTGCGGGGCGGGGGCGGCAACAACTACACGCGTTGGAGCAACGCGGACTTCGACAAGGGTCTGAACGACGCCCTGAACGCGGCGAGCGACGCCGACCGCTACGGAATCTACGCCAACATGGAGAAGATCCTGAGCGTGGACGAGATGCCGGTGGCGCCCATCTACTGGTACACCAACCCCGAACTCGTGGCCGACTACGTCCAGGGCTACGAGCCCAACCCGCTGGGTGAGCTCACCAACCTGTGGACGGTGAAGATCCTGAAGCACTAGATGGTTGCCGTCAGCGGCTGAGGGACCATGGGGGTGGCGCCGGCTCGGCCGGCGCCACCCTTGCTCGTTCCCAGGTATTCTCGTTCCCAGGTATCCTGTTTTTCGCCATGCCGGCGTGTGATACTTATTCAGTATTCATTTCGTCGTATCCGTGGCTGTGCGCCCCGAGTGGGGCCGCCGACCGAGACCGACACCAAGGAGTGGCTCAGCCGTGTTCAAGTTCGTGCTCCGACGGATCCTGTGGAGTATCCCTGTTCTGCTGCTCGTCATTTTCTTGACGTTTCTCTTGATGAAGGCCATTCCGGGGGGGCCCTTCACCGGAGAGAAGAGCGTCCCCGCGGAGATCCTGGCGAACATGAACGCCAAGTACGGGCTCGACAAGCCTTGGTATGAACAGTACTTCCGGTATGTCTGGCATGCCCTGCAGGGGGATCTCGGTGTGTCGATGACCCAGAAAGGGCGCACGGTATTGGACATCATCGGGACGCAGTTCCCGGTGTCCATACACCTGGGGGGCATGGCGTTCGGCTTGGCCGTTCTAATCGGCGTTCCGGCTGGGATCGTGGCGGCTCTGAAGCACAATACCTGGATAGACTACGGCGCCATCTTCTACGCCACCATCGGCTGGGCGATCCCGGTTTTCATCGTGGGTCCCGTGCTCATCCTGGTGTTCGCCTTGAAGCTCAAGTGGTTTCCCACCTCCCGGTGGGAGGGGCCCGAATACTGGGTGCTCCCCACGGTGACGCTGGGCACGGCGCTTTCGGCCTACTTCGCCCGACTCACCCGGGGGAGCATGCTGGAGACGCTGCAGCAGGACTTCGTCCGCACCGCCCAAGCCAAGGGACTCCCCTATCGGACCGTGGTTCTGCGCCACGTCCTGCGTAACTCGCTCATCCCGGTGGTGACGCAGGCCGGTCCTCTCTTGGGCTTCGTCATCACCGGCTCGTTCCTGACGGAGTTCATCTTCTCCATCCCGGGGCTGGGGCGGTCGTACATCTTCAGCGTCTCCAACCGGGACTACTCGGTGGTGATGGGGTTGGCTGTGCTCCTCTCGTCGGTCATCATCCTGGCCAACCTGGTTGTGGACATCATCTACGGGATCCTGGACCCCAGGATCCGGTACGAGTAGGGGGCCGGAGATGTCTTCCCATCCGCAGCCCGACCCGCAGCCTCGAATCGAGGCGGAGACCCACCCCCGGCCCGCAGAGCTCGACCGAGACGCGGGCGGGCCCCTCTCGATCAAGCAGACCACCCTGTGGGGCGACGTCGTCCGCCGGTTCGCCCGCAACCGGGCGGCCATGCTCGGCCTGACCGTGCTCGTGCTCATGCTGATCTACTCCACCATCGGGCCGTGGATCAGGCCTTTCTCCTACTCGGCGCAGGATTTCTCCATTGCCCACCAGCTGCCCAATTCCGTGCACTGGTTCGGCACGGATCTCTTCGGCCGGGATCTGTTCGTGCGGGTGGCCATGGGGGGGCGGGTCTCGTTGCTGGTGGCTTTCGCCGCCACCGGGGTGGTGCTCGTCATCGGGGTGCTGTACGGCTCCATCGCCGGCTTCATAGGCGGAATCGTGGACGACACCATGATGCGGTTCGTAGACATCCTCTACGGCCTGCCCTACCTACCCTTTGCCATCGTGCTGCTGGTGATCCTGGGGAGCGGGGTGGTGCCCATGCTCCTGGCGTTGGCCATCGTCTCGTGGCTGACCCCGTCACGGCTGGTGCGCGGGCAGATCCTTTCGCTGAAGCAGAACGAGTATGTGGAGGCGGCGCGGGCCCTGGGGGCGCCGCGCCGCCGGATCGTCTTCCGCCACCTGCTTCCGAACACCCTCGGCATTATCGTGGTGGCCATGTTTCTCGAGGTTCCGGCGATGATCCTGGGCGAGGCCACGCTGTCGTTTCTGGGCTTGGGCATCTCGGCTCCCGACGCGTCGTGGGGCACCCTGGCGGAGGAAGGCTGGAAAGCGCTCCGTTCCCACCCGTGGCTGATCATCCTCCCCGGGATCTTCATCGCGGTCACGGTGCTGTGCTTCAACTTCGTGGGCGACGGCTTCCGCGATGCCATCGATCCCCGGACGAAGGAGACGGAGTGACTCCACTGCTGGAGGTGCGTGACCTCAAGACGCAGTTCTTCACGCGCGAGGGCGTGGTCCACGCCGTGGACGGGATCAGCTACTCACTCGATATCGGTCGGACCTTGGGGGTAGTGGGGGAGAGCGGCTGTGGCAAGAGCGTGCACGCCTTGTCGATCATGCGCCTGATCCCCAATCCCCCCGGACGCATCGTCGCGGGCCAGATTCTCTTCGAGGGGCGTGACCTGGTCTCTCTACCGGAGAAGGAGATGCGAAAGATCCGGGGCAACGATATCTCCATGATCTTTCAAGACCCCATGACCTCGTTGAATCCGGTGCTACGCATCGGCACGCAGCTGACCGAGGGGATGCGTCTGCACCTGGGTATGGGGAAGAAAGAGGCCGAGGCCCGGGCGGTGGAACTGCTCGAAGCCGTGGGCCTACCCGAACCCCGTAGCCGTCTGCGCGACTATCCGCACCAGTTCAGCGGCGGCATGCGCCAGCGCGTCATGATCGCCACGGCCCTGGCCTGTGAACCCAAACTGCTGATCGCCGACGAACCCACGACGGCCCTGGATGTCACCATCCAGGCGCAGATCATCGACCTGCTGCAACGGCTCCAAGAGCGCTTCGGCATGTCGATTCTCCTGATTACCCACGACTTGGGGGTCGTCGCCGGTCTGAGCGAGGACATCACCGTGATGTACGCCGGTAAGATCGTGGAGCAGGCCCCGACCGCGGAGCTGTTCGCCAACCCGCAACACCCTTACACCGAAGCGTTGCTCGCCTCCATCCCCCGGCTGGACGAAGCGGGGCGCAAGCGGCTGGCCAACATCCCCGGCCTGCCTCCCGACCTGGTGGAGCCACCGCCCGCCTGCCGGTTCCACCCGCGCTGCCGCTACGTCACCGAGGAGTGCTGGACTACCGAGCCTTCTCTCGAGCCCTACGACGGCGGCCCCGAGCACCTGGTGGCCTGCTGGCATGTTCGTGATTCGCGGGAGGATGCATGAGCACGGTACTCGAAGAGCTCAACCAGCCGGCGGTGGCGTCGTATGCCGGACCGCTGCTGCGGGTGCGCGACCTGGTGAAACGCTTCCCCATCACCTCGGGCGTCATCCTGCAGCGCACCGTGGGCATGGTGCACGCGGTGGAGGGCGTCAGCTTCGACTTGGACGAAGGGGAGACCCTGGGTCTGGTCGGCGAGTCCGGCTGCGGCAAGACCACCACGGGCCGCTGTATCCTGCAGCTCTACCGCCCCACGTCGGGCAGTATCCTTTTCGAAGGCAAGGAACTTACCACCTTGCGGGGTCGGGAGCTGCAGGCCATGCGGCGGGACATGCAGATCGTATTTCAGGATCCTTACGCCTCGCTCAACCCGCGCATGACCGTGGGCACCATCGTGGCCGAGCCGTTGGTGATCCACCACATCGGTACGCGGGCGGAGCGCAAGGAGCGGGTCCGGGAACTCTTGGACGTCGTCGGGCTGAACCCTCAGTTCACCAACCGCTATCCCCACGAGTTTTCCGGAGGGCAGCGGCAGCGCATCGGCCTGGCGCGGGCGCTCGCACTCAACCCCAAGCTGATCATCTGCGACGAGCCGGTATCGGCCCTGGACGTCTCCATCCAGGCACAGATCCTCAACCTGTTGGAGCAGTTGCAGCAGGAGCTGGGGCTCACCTACCTCTTCATCGCGCACAACCTGTCGGTGGTGAAACACATCTCCGACCGGGTGGCGGTGATGTATCTGGGTAAGATCATGGAGAGTGCGCCCAGCGCGGAGCTCTACGACAACCCTGCGCACCCCTATACGTTCATGCTGCTCTCGGCCATTCCCATCCCCGATCCCTCGGTGGAGAGGAGCCGCGCACGCCGGGTGATCGAGGGCGACGTGCCGAGCCCGGTCAACCCGCCGTCGGGCTGTGTGTTCCATCCGCGTTGCTTCCGGGCCAAGGAGATCTGCGCCCTTCGGGTGGGCGACTTCGATCCCGTCGCCGGGACGCTCGCGGTCGAAGGCAAAGGCGGTGGCCGGCACCCCCATGAAGGTCCCTTGGTGGGTGCACGTTAACACCTGGCGGGAGGCCACGCGGTCCCCATCCTCCAAAATATCTAAGATTTCCATGCGCTGGTCCGGAAACGCGGTCGCGA
>JAMDDA010000075.1 GCA_023488925.1 Actinomycetota bacterium | reverse complement strand
GTGGTCGTGCCCCCGGGGGTCGTGGTCGTGGTCGTGCCCCCGGGAACCGTGGTCGTGGTCGTGCCCCCGGGAGACGGGGTGGGGGGCGACGTGCTCGGTCCGCCCGCGAAGACGGCCCGCAGCGCGTCTCCGAGGGTCGGCTCCATCACGACCTTGTCGCCGTAGCCCACGATCACCCGGGTCAGTTGCGGGATGGGGTTCTGCGTGGATTGCAGGTAGAGGGGCTCCACGTACAGGACGGAGTCTTCGACGGGGATCACCAGCAGGTTGCCGCGAATGACCTGGCTTCCCGCCTGGTTCCACAGGGTGAGCTGCTCGGAGATGACGGGATCGTTGGAAATGCGCGCCTCCACCTGGGCCGGCCCGAAGACCAGCCTGTCCTTGGGGAACTCGAATGCCACCAGCTCCCCGTAGTGGTCGCCGTCCATACGGGCGGCCACCCAGGAGACCATGTTCTTCTTCTGGAGCGGGACGAAGGGCTGCATGAGCAGGAACTCCTCCTTCGCTTCCCCGGGCAGGGCCATGATCACGTAGTAGGGCATCACCGGGACTTCTTCGCCCGCATAGAGCTCGGTGGGGATCTCCCAGAGGTCTTCCTTGGAGTAGAACACCTGCGGGTCGAGCATGTGGTAGGTGGAGAGCACGTCCATCTGGATGCCGAAAAGGTCCTCCGGGTAGCGCAGGTGCCGACGCAGGTCGGCGGGCAGCCGCTCTCCCGGAGTAAAGAGCCCCGGATAGATCTTGCCCCAGGTCCGGGCCACGGCGTCGTTCGGGTCGATCTGGTAGAAGGTCACGTCGCCGTTGTAAGCGTCCACGACCACCTTGATGGAGTTACGGATGTAGTTGATGCCGTTGGAGCGCGGCTGGGAGTAGGGGAAGCGGCTCGCGGTCGTGTACGCGTCCCAGATCCAAACCAGGGAGCCGTCATCCCGGATCACCAGGTAAGGGTCGCGGTCGTACGAGAGGAAGGGGGCGATGGTCTGCACCCGTTCCTTGAGCGCCCGCCGGAACAGGAGCCGGCTCTCGGCGGTGAGCGAATCGGAAAGCAATAATTTGAGGGTACCGAAACGCAGGGCGAAGGCCAATTGACGGGGAAGGGAGCCGACGCCAATACCTCCCTTCCCCGTGTAGGTCGTGAAAACATTGGCATCGCCCTTCGGGTAGTCGAACTCCTGCGCCTTGGTCTTCACCAGTATGAAGTCGTTGTCGAGCTCCCCGTAGTATATCTGCGGGCGGGTGATCGCGAGGCCCTGCGCCCGGCTGCGAGGGGGAATGTCCTGCACGAGCAGATCGGGCAGACCCTGCTCGGTGGCCTCGTTCACTCGGGAGACCACGACCCCGTAGCCGTGGGTGTAGGTCAAGTGCAGGTTGACCCAGGTCTTCGACTGAGGCTGCAGCTTGCTCTGGTCGAGTTCCCGCGCGGCCAGCATGGCCTGCCGGTATTCGCCGTCCACCACGTAACGGTCGACGTCGACGTCACGGAAAGCGTAGTAGAGGCGGATCTCCTGGATCTGCATGAACGTGTCGAGGAGGGGACGGGGGTCCCACAAGCGGATGTTCTCTACGGTCGCACGGTTGGCCGCGAGGTCCTGTTGCGTGAGTTCTTGCGCGCCGGGGAAGGGGCGGGTGCGCACCGTGTTCAGGCCGAAGGCCCAACGGGTGGCGGCGATGTTCTTCTCGATGTAGGGCCGTTCCACCTCGGCTTCATTGGGCGACACCCGGTACTGTTGCATCACGGCTGGGTAGACCTGGCCGGCCAATACCCACATCGCCACCAGAAGCCCGATGGCGACAAGGGGAAGCCGCCATCCCCGGTAGTGGATGTTGACGAGGAAGATGGCGGCCGAGATCAACGACACCACAGCCAGCAACCGCAGCACGGGCAGCTCGGCGTGCACGTCGGTGTAACTTGCGCCGAAGACCACGCCTCGGGGAGAGAGAACGAGCTGCCAGGCGGAGACCAGGTAGCCCCCGGCCTTCAGCAACAGAACGGCGGCTACCAGGCTGGAGAGGTGTCCCTTGACGTGCGGCGCCAGGCGGAGCCGCTTCTGCTCGTCCATCAATGCTGCGCGGTCGAAGACGTAGACCAAGGCCGTCCCGATGAAGGTGAGGACCAGGGTCAGGCCGAAAAACGACAACAGTCCTCCCACCACGGGTAGAACGAAAATGAAGAAAGAGGCGTCCCGGCCGAACACCGGATCGGTGTAGCCGAAGGGCGTGCGGTTCAGAAGGAGCAGCACCTGTTGCCAGAGACCGCTTGCGCCCAGACCGAAGAAAAACGCCAGCGACAAGGAAACCGCCAGCAGCACTTTTTGCACGGAGCGGTCTTCGGTGGGCACCAGCTCGAGGATGTCGTCGCCCCCCACGTCGCCGCCCACGCGCCGTATCTTGGGAGAGAGCCTGCGCGCGAGCAGGACGTTGGTGAGGAAGATCAGCAGGAAAAGGGCCCCGCCGGCCGCGCCCACCGCGAGCCGAGCCCAGATGCGGGTCCAGAACACGTTCGTGTAGCCCACTTCGCCGAACCAGGCTGCATCGGTCCAGAAGATCGCGGCGCCGTACGCGACGAGGCCCACCGCCGGCAGGAAGATGACCGCGCCCAGCACCCTGCGCGGGGAGCGTCTGCCCCGCTCTCCTCGCCCTCCCCGCGGTCCGCGCGGGCTCCCGCCGGGCTCGGGTCGCGTGCCGGCCCGCCGCATCAGCCAGCCGGCGAGCATTCCCAGAGCTTCGAAGGCGTTGCGCGGGCGCTGTGGACCTTCCGATCGCCCGGAATCTTGTGCGGTGATGACCGCCTCCTTGGTCGGCTGCTGCCCTTCGTCGGAGTCAGTCTACCCTTTGGGGCGGAAAAAAGGGGATGGTTTCTTGCCTCAGGATGGTTGCGGCCCGTCTACGGTCTTTCTCGGCGACCTTGACGGCCAGCCCGCAGCCCGGCCCGAAGGTTGGGGGCTTCGGTATGACCTGCAGCGGGATGTGGGCGGCGCGCAGGGCATCCTCGGCGGCCATGGCCTGGTGCGTGGTGGGAAAAGCGAAGACCACGCCCGCCGGCCGTGGTTCTCCGCGGCGGCGTACCGGAGAAGCAGGGGGGTTCACGTCTGCGGTGGGGAGACAGGAGCGCTCACGACGGGGTGCACACGTCCCGGGTCGCGGCCCGCGGCGGCTCAGGGGGTGCCTCGGCTCACAAGGTGATGACCTTGTCGGCCGCGAGCATCAGGTCCTGCAACAGAGCCATGGACCCCACCGCGCCCACCGCCAACCGGCTCCGTACCCCGAAGTAGTCCAGACAGGTGCCGCAGGAATAGAAGTGGCACCCCCGGGCCTCGAGTTCCCGGAGAGCCGTGAGCACCGGAGAGTCGTCAAGGGTGAGATACACCCCGCGGTTGATGAAAGCGAAAGTGTGCGGCTCCTGGAGCCGCTCCCCCAAGCTGTTCCAGAACGACTGCACCAGTCGCGCTCCGATGGTCTCGTCCTGACCCAGAACGTCCGAGCGCGCATACCACAACACACCTGCCACCGTTGCCTCCGTCTCGCCGGTATAGAATTGGTTGCGCGTCGCGCGCTGCGGCGCGCATGACGACTGATATTCATCATCATGAGTATACGTTATGGACCGACCGGAAGGCAACGGCAGGCGCGGGCCCAGGGGGAGGAGCGGGCGTGAACCTACGGTACCTGCGTACTTTCGTCGAGGTGGCACGGAGCACGAGTCTGACCGAGGCCGCGCAGCGGCTGGGCATCACTCAATCGGCGGTGAGTCTGCAACTCCAAAAGCTCGAGGCCGAGTTCGGGACGCGGCTGGTCGATCGGACCCGCACGCCGCTGGTACTGACGCCGGCGGGCACGGCGCTCCTCGAGGAGAGCGCCGCGATTCTGCAGGGCTACGAGTCTGCCCACGACGCCGTTGCGCGTGCCGCGACGGAGGTCGCCGGCCGGCTGCGCATCTCCGCGTCGACCATCCCGGGGGAGTACATCCTGCCGCGGTTGCTGGGCGCCTTTCAGGCCAGACATCCGGCCGTGCGCCCCCTGGTGAAGATCACGGACACGGCGGGTGTGTACGCGGACCTCGTCCAAGGGGCCGCAGAGTTCGGATTCACGGGGGCCCGCCGGGACGATCTCGGTCTCAGGCTCGAGCGTTTCGCCGACGACGAGATCATCGTGGTGGGACCGGCGGCGACGGCGCGGTCGCCGCTCATGTTGGAGGACCTGCTCCGCCTGCCGCTGGTGTTGCGGGAGGAGGGGTCGGGCACTCTCGCTTCGGTCAGGCAAAGCCTGGACGAGGCGGGGCTGCGCCCCGCACGGCTCCCCTCGATCATGACCTTGGGTTCCACCCAGGCCGTCCTCAACGCGGTGCGGGCCGGCGCGGGATACGCCCTGGTTTCCCGCATCGCCGCCGCCGATCTGCTTGCCGCGGGTGAGATCACGGCCATGGAGGTCACGGGTCTCGAGATCCGGAGGGCGCTCTGGTTGGCCTACGAGCCGGGCCGCATCGAGGGCTGCCTGCGGCGGACTTTCCTCGAGGCGGCGCGTACCTGGGTGGCCTGACCGCGGCGCTTGGCTTCGGCGGCCTGACTGCGACGCGCCCCTCGGCGGCCTGAGCAGCCGCCTCAGAAGACGTATGCGTACAAGGCCAGCAAAGCCAGGGAGACCCCGCCGGCGAAGTAGGCCAGCACGGCGTAGCTGATGGGCTTGGGGACGGTTGCTGCGCGTTCCCGTGTCTCCTGCATGGTGGCTCCCCCCTTCTGGTGTGGGTCCGGTCCGGCTCCGGGTAACCATCCCGGTGATCGGTACATCGGCCGGGCGGGAGGGTTTCTTGAGGGTTTCCGGGGCGCGCCGACCGGCGCTGCAGCCGTCGGCGGAGACCGAGCCGCCCGGGACTGGTATACTTAGGGCCGCCGAACTTCCCTCGCGCGCGGAGGCTCGTCCACGCCATGCCGACTCGAGCCATCGAGGAGTACCTCGAATCCATCTACAAACTACACGCCCGCGGTGTCCGAGTGATCGCGGCCCGTCTCGCCGAGGACCTGGGCGTGGCGGCTCCCAGCGTCACCGAGATGCTCCGGCGGCTGACCAACGAGGGCTTCATCGTCACGGGGCGCGACCGGGAAGTGGTGCTTACCGACGCCGGCCGGGAGGCAGCCGAGGTCCTCATCCGGCGCCACCGGCTCTCCGAGCGCCTCTTGACCGACATTCTCGGCATGCCTTGGTCGCAGGCCCACGACGAGGCCTGCAAGTTCGAGCACGTGATTTCCCCCGCGGTCGAGGCTAGTCTCGCTCGGGCGCTCGATTACCCCACCACGTGTCCCCACGGGAACCCGATCCCCGGAGCGCCCGGCGATGACGAGCCCTTGGTGCGTCTCAGTCAACTGGTGAGCGGATCCCGGGGGACGTTGCGCTGTGTCGAGGCCGAGGACGAGGCGCTGCTGGCATACGTGGAGGAGCTCGGCCTGGTACCGGGGGCCGTTCTGGAGGTCGTGGGCTACGCGCCTCTCGACGGTCCGGTGGAGCTGCTGATCGGCAGCCGCAGGGTGTTCGTGGGATTGGCCGCGGCCGAGAGGTTGCTGGTGAGACCTCTCGTCACGGACGGGCACCCGCAGGCTTAGCGGAGAGCGCAGAGCCTCGCTCGGGCTCAGCGGCCCACCGGGCTCGCCTTCACGAACCGCTCCACCACATCGATGAGCTCGGTGACGGCGCGGTCGCCGTCGGTGCCGTCCCTGATGGCGCCCCGCACGCAGCCCTGGATGTGGTCTTCCCGGATGATCATGCCCACTTTCTGCAGCGCGGCCATGACCGAGGAGACCTGAGTGAGAACGTCGACGCAGTACTTCTCCTCGTCGATCATCTTCTGGAGGCCGCGCACCTGGCCCTCGATCCGGCGGAGGCGTGCCTGCAGCTTGGGTTTGTCGTGGACGTACGATGCCATCGGCATTCCTCGCTTTCCCGGTCGGTCGGCTCGCTGTTGTATAGGGATGGGGGGTATTGATACTATACCACGGCAATTGCCCATCGATACACCAGGAGACGATCCCTCATGACTGAAAAGCGTTACAGTGTCCCCGACGTGAGCTGCGGCCACTGCAAGATGGCCATCGAGAAGGCGGTCGGCGCCATGGGCGGCGTGAGCAGGGTCGAGGTGGATGTAGAGAGCAAGTCGGTGGAGATCGTCTTCGACGAGGGTCAGGTGGCCGAGGGTGCCATCCTGGCCGTACTCGAAGATGAGGGGTACCCGGTCGCCCGCTGAGCCGACAAGAGCGCGGACCCGCGCATGGTGACCGAAGACGGGTGGGGGGCCGGCGGCATGACGGACGAAACGTGCGATGTTCTGGTCGTGGGCGCCGGCCCCGCCGGGTGCAGCACGGCCTTCTTTCTCGCGCGACAGGGGTACGAGGTGACCGTCGTCGATCGGGCGGCCTTCCCCCGCGACAAGATCTGTGGAGACGGCCTCGCGCCCCGCACGGTGACCATGCTCCGGCGAATGGGGCTGGAGGAACGGATCCGTGCCGCCGGTTACATTCCCGCCCGCCGGTACCGCATCGTCAGCACTTGGGGTGACACGGTCATGGCCGGCATGCCTGCTTTCGGCAAGGGCGCCGACTACGCGTATGTGGTCCCCCGGCGCGAGCTGGACCTGCTCCTTGTGGAGGCCGCTCGGGCCGCGGGGGCCCGGATCGAGGAGCAGGTCCGGGCGCTCCGCCTCGAGGGGAGCGCTTCGGGTCCGCGCGCTGCCCGGGTGCTGCTGCAGAGAGTCGGGGGCGGCGTTTTCTCCGTCCGGGCCCGGGTCGTGGTGGCTGCCGACGGGTCCCGAGGCTCCTTTTCCCGCACGGTCATGCCGTCGGAGCGTCTCGAGCCCTACGCGGTGGCCATCCGAGCCTACGTGGAAGATGTGCAGGGTCTGGAGGGAGCCTTGAGTTTCTTCCTCGATCGGAACCTCCTGCCCGGGTACGGTTGGGTCTTCCCCGGCGGCCGGGCCGGGGCGCCGGCGAACGTCGGCCTGGGAGTGAAAGTGACCGCCCTCCGCCGGCGCCCCGAAGGCCTGCGGGCGCTTTTCGACTGGTTTCTGAGCCCGGCCTCTTCGGCCTGGCCCTTCCTGCGAGGGGCGCGCCTGGTCTCGCCACCGGCCACGTTCCCGCTGCAGCTCGACTTCGCCAAGGGCAGGCGGCGGGAGGGTGTCACCCTCTTCGCCGGCGACGCGGCGAACCTGATCGATCCTCTGTCGGGGGAGGGCATCGCCTATGCCCTGGAAAGCGGCCAGGCGGCGGCCGAGGCTGTGGCCCGCGGCCTACGCTCGGGCCGTCTGCGCGACCTGGCCGGCTACGACGCGGCCGTATGGCGCGGGCTGAGCCTCGAGTTCTTGGGCGCCTTCCTGCTGCGGCAGCTCCTGGTCCGGCCTTGGGGTAACGGCGTGGTCGTGCGCCTGCTGCAGCGGGACGAAGGCTTGGCCCGGGGGGGCATGGGGGTCCTCTCGAACAGCGTGCCGGCGACCTGGCTGTTTCGCCCCGCCGTCCTTCGCCGGGTCTTCTCTCCCCGCCGGCTGGCGGCCGCCGTGGCCGCCTCGCATCCCGCCCGCGGTTGACAGGGTGGAGAAGGACCCGGTATCACGTCCTGTTCGGCGGCCGGCTGGTCGGCAAACGGCGTCACCTGCGCTCTCGTCCTCTGCGCTGTAGAGCGACGGCGAGCCAGACGCCCGTGAGGACGATGGTCGTGCCCACGGCGAAGGTCGTGATCAGCCCGAGATCCTGGGGGTTGGGCACGCGGGGATGGCTCCCCAAGCCATAATCCACCAGATCGTTGAGGGCATACCAGGTGGCGGCGAAGGCCACGTCGCGCAGGCGGAAAGCCAGGAGGGGGAGCAGCACGAGACCTTCGAGCACCATGCCGAAGTGGTTGGCACTCAACACCACCGCCTCGAGAGTGTAACGACCTCCCGAAAGCGCGTTGGTGAACCAGACCCAGTCGGTCCACAGCCCGTACTTGATGCTCCCGGTGGCCGCCAGCAGGCCCAGTGCGTGCCAACGCAGGCGCCGGTGAAAGGCGAGCAGCGCCAACGCCCACAGGGTGGCGGAGAGGGGGCTGTCGGGCACGAAAGGCCAAAGGTAAAGGGGGGCAGCCAGGATGTCTTTGCCGTACCAGTACAAGTAACCGGCCACCGAGCTCCCCAGGTTGATCGCCACCAGCGCCCAGACCACCCACGTCGTCCGTGCGAGCCGGAAAGATTCGGCGGTGAGGAGCCGGCGGCCGGGCAGGGTCAAGCGCGTGGCGGAAAACGAGCTAGAGGGAGACGTCGTAGAAGATGCCGGGTCGGGTGCGGGGGAGCGCGTAAACGTTGGCCGTCTGGTGTCCATCCGGGGCAGTATAGCCAAGGGCCGGTGCGGTCGTCACCGGGTGGGTTGCGTCGCCGATCCACACCATGTCTTTCCCCGCGCCTTTGGCGCGGTACAGGGCGGCATCGGCCGCCTCCAGCAGTCGTTGCGGGTCGGCCTCGGCGCCCCGTAGGGTCGCGACGCCCATGCTCACGCTGAGCCTGCGGGGGGAGTGGGCCCGCCAGGCGAGTTGCGTCCCGATGGCCTGGTGCAGGCGGTAGGCCGCCGCCACGGCCTGGTCGGCGTCGGTCTCGGGCAGCAACACCACGAACTCCTCGCCCCCGTGGCGGGCCACCACATCCGTGGCTCTCACGGTTTCCGTGGCTATGTCTACGAGATGCTTCAGCACCTCGTCTCCCCGGCTGTGGCCGTAGGTGTCGTTGTAGGCCTTGAAGTCGTCGACGTCCAGCATGAGCAGGCTGACCGCGTGCCCGTAGCGCCTGGCCCTCTCGGCCTCCTCGCTCAACCGTTGGGCAAAGAAGCGGCGGTTGAAAGCGCCTGTCAGCGGATCGCGGATCGATTGTTGCCGCACTTTCTCGAACAGCCGGGCGTTCTCCAAGGCGATGGCCACCTGACTCCCGAGCCTGGAGAGGATCTGCGCCTCCTCGGCCGTGAAGCGGTGACGCACCCGGCGGGCGGCGTAGAGCACACCGACCACGGTGTCGCGGCTCACGAGGGGAGCGCCCATGATGGTGACCAGCCCCTCGGTGGCCACCACCTGCTTGTAATCGTCTTCGAGGTCGGTGTCGTCGCAGTAGTCGGCCGACTGGTGCACCTGACCGTCTTCGACGACACGGCCGCCGATGCCGCGGCCCCGGGCGATCTCGAGGCTGTCCATGGCCTGGGTCACGAAGCCGTGGTGGGAGACGATCCGGAGGTTCCCGGTGCGGGGGTCGACCGTGGCGAGATAGGCGGCATCAGCGGCCATGAGCTCGGCGGCGCTGCTCGTGGCGAAGTCGAGCACCTCTTCCACGCGGAGAGAAGCCGTCACCTTCCGGGCGATGCCGTGGAGAACCTCGAGCTGCCGCCGCTGCCACTCGACCTTGTCTGCTTGCTCTTGACGTGTGATGGCCTGGCCGAGCTCCGCGGCCACGGTCTCGAGTACCCGCAGGTCGTGCTCGGCCGGCTGTCTGCCCTGGGAACTCACGGCTTGGATGACGCCGGTGAGTCGCCCGCCGACAAACATGGGCACCGAGACCGCACTCGCGTGTGCGAAGCCGGTGACGGCGCGTTCCGCTTTCGCGAAGCCGGCGGGGGGAGCGTCGGCCAGGTCGGCCGTGATGACGGGGCGGCCCGCCCGGGCGGCTTCCGCGGCGAGCCCGCCGCCGCCTTCCGCCAGGTTCTGTACGGCCACCGCCGCTGTGAGATCCGCCGGTAGCCCGATGGATGCC
>JAMDDA010000059.1 GCA_023488925.1 Actinomycetota bacterium | reverse complement strand
TTCCGATCTCCGGACGACATCCTGATCAGCGACGTGGGCGCCCACAAGATGTGGATCGCCCGCATGTATCAGGCGGAGCGACCCAACACCTGCATCATCTCGAACGGCTTCGCCGCCATGGGCATCGCCCTCCCCGGAGCCATCGCCGCCAAACTCACCTATCCCGAGCGTACCGTGGTGGCCGCGACCGGGGACTCGGGCTTCATGCTCAACTCCCAGGAGCTGGAGACGGCACTCCGCGTGGGCACCCCCCTCGTGGTGGTGGTATGGAACGACGGGGGCTACGGTCTCATCAGGTGGAGGCAGCTCGACCGTTTCGCCCGGGAGTCGAGCGTGAGCCTCACGAATCCGGATTTCGTGGCCTACGCCGAGAGTTTCGGGGCGCGCGGTTACCGCGTGGAGAGCGCAGCCGACCTGGCCCCGACCCTGCGCCGGGCCATCGCCGATCGCACGGTGGTGGTGGTCGATTGCCCCGTGGATTACAGTGAGAACCAGAAGCTCAGCCGCCGGCTGGGAGAGGTGATCTGCCCGGATTGAAGGCCGAGGTTTCGCGGCGGAAGCGCGGAAGACGCGGACTCAGGATTTGCCTTGCCTTCGCCGAACATAGACGTATTCAAGCCACCGAAAGAGACGGGGGCACAGTGACGTACGGGGTCGGGACCGGACCGCTCCGAGCCGGCCTGCTGGCTGTGCTCCTCGCCGGCCTGCTCGGAGCACGCGCCTTCTCGGAACCGCGGGCGCCTGTACCCGAAGCTCCCTCGCTCGTCCCGGTGGCGGCAAACGCCTGGCTGGACATCCCCAATCCCGCGGTCACGCTGGTGGCGAATCCCGGTGCCACGGCCACCGGGAGCATCCGGGTGACCGTGCGCTCCAACTGGCCGTGGCGCCTGGTGGTCAGCGGGATACCCGCTGTCGTAGCCTCTACGGGCCCCGGTGGAGCCCGGGTCCGCTTGGACACGTCGCGCCTGCTGATGTCCGCGGGAGCCACTCGCCTCACCGCCCGGGCCGGCGGCCAACTGGCCGCGGGCGGTCCGACGAGCGGCACCGCGATCACGATCACCTATCGCCTCTCCCCCCGCTGGTCGGACGATCCGGGCGCCTTTGTCGCCATCCAGCAGTACACCCTCTTGCTGGACTGACGCGATGACCACCGGACCGGCCACGGTCGGGGCAGTCGTCGGCCTGATCCGCGCCCGCCCGAGGGGCGGCGGGCGCAATGCCTCACCCTCCTTACTGCTGCGGCTCGGGGAGGACTTCCGCGAACGTCTCGTCGTCCATGAGGACGCCTTGCGCCAGCAGCTGCCGGAAACGCAGAAAATCGATGGTGTCCTCGCCGGTCAGCTTGCGCGTGCTGAAGGCGTAGAAGCCGAGGAAGGCCTCCCCCATCATGTTGGCGGCCAGCCAGTGACGGCTGGACTGCTTGGCCTGATCCCAGAAGAATTTCTTCTTGGCGCGGATGAGATCGATGGACATCTGCAGCGAGCCCGGGAAGAGATTGGCGAACCGCCAGACAATCGCCTCCACCTCGGCGTCGAGCCGGGAGAGATCGGTGGTGCAGGCCTTCATCAGGGCCTTGCCCGCCTCGGCTTCCGCGCCGGTCTTGTATTCGCCGTAGACGATCTCCCCGTCGCGTACGTAGTCCTCGGTGATGACCAGCGGGTTGCGCACCCACTCGCCGTCTTTCTTGAGCACCGGCACCACCTTCGAAATCAGGTTCTTGGCCTTCATCTTGTAGGCCGACCACACCTCGCACGAGATGCAGTTCCACATGGCATCCTCCATGGAGAGGAACCAGGGGAGAAAGTCGGTGGAGCCACCGGCCGGCGCCGATCCGTGCTTGGGGCCGGCCTGCCCGAAGACGGCCAGGTCGGAGGCCACCGCCAGGTCGCAGGCCATGCCGATCTCCTGGCCGCCCGCCACCCGCATACCGTTCACCCGGCAGATGACGGGCTTCTTGCAGTTCAGGATGGAGTCGACCATGGCGTTGAAGAGGTCCATGTAATCGCCGTACTCCTGGGGCCGGCGGGAGTAGTACTGCGAGTACTCCACCGTGTTGCCGCCGGTGCAGAAAGCCCTGTCGCCCGCCCCCGTGAAGACCACGGCCACCACGCTCCGGTCCAGGGAGGCGGTGGTGAAACCGGCGATCACCCCTTTCACCATCTCGGTGGTGTAGCTGTTGTACTGCGCCGGGTTGTTCAGCGTGATCCAGGCCACATAGAGCCCGTCGACCACCTCACCGGCAGGGCTGGTGAGCGGCCGCTTCTCGTATATCGTGCAGGGGGCTTCGGTGCCCCAGTGCTCCGGCCCGTGCAGGGCGTGGTTCTTCAGCTCGTTGTCTCGCGGCAGCCAGTCCAGACTCATGAGCAGCTCCTTTGCTTCCTGTCGCCAACTCCCGACAATGACGGCCTCCTCACACCGACGGTCTCAACCACCCTACAAGCCGTACGCGCGCCGACAGGGCTAGCTCTCCCGCCTGATGATCATAGCCATGGTGGATCCTCCTCCCCCGCATATGGCAGCGATGCCGTGCTCCTTGTCCAGTCGCTTGAGGGCGTGATACAGGGTCACGAGGATCCGGGCACCGGAACAGCCCGTAGGGTGGCCGAGCGCGATAGCGCCTCCGTGGACATTGAACTTCTCCCAGTCCCACTGCAGCACCCGGTAATTGGCCAGAACCTGCGCGGCAAAGGCCTCGTTGATCTCGATGAGGTCCATATCGGCCAGGGTCATCCCCGCCCGCTGCAGCACCTTGGGAATGGCCACGCCCGGACCCTCCCCCATGAACCGGCCGTCCACCGCCGCCTGAGTGTAGTCCACCACGGAGAAGAGCGGAGTGACACCGCGCCGTGCAGCCTCCGCGCGGGTCATGGCCACCAGGAAGGCCGCTCCGTCGGTGAGGCCGCAGGAATTGCCGGCCGTGACGCAGCCGTCGGGCTTGAAGGCGGGTTTCAGTCGGCCCATGGCCTCTACGTCCACCTCGTAACGGATGGACTCGTCCCTCTCGAACACCACCTCGGGTTTCTTGCCCTGTGCGGGCACGGTCACGGGGGTGATCTCTTCGTCGAACCAGCCGTTCCGTTGGGCCCGAGCCGCCTTGCGATGGCTCTCGGCGGCGAACTCGTCCAGCTCCCGCCGGGAGAGAGCGTATTTCTCCACCAGATTCTCGGCAGTCATGCCCATGGACATGCCGGCGATGGGGTCGTCGGCGTCGCTCCACCCGTCCTCCAGGGCGACCGCTCCCAGGCGGAAGCCCTCCCAGCGATGCCCGCGGAGCAGGTGCGGGATGGTGGACATGCTCTCCATGCCCCCGCACAGCAGCACGTCTCCCTGGCCGACCTGTATGGCCTGCGTCGCGAGCGCGACGGCTTTCATGCCGGCGGGGCAGGCCTTGTTGATGGTCACCGCGGGCACATGTTGGCCTACCCCGCCTTTCAAGGCGGCGCTGCGGGCGGAGTTCACATAGTTGCCCGCCTGACGGCAGGAGGCGATGACCGCCTCGTCTACCTCCTCCCCGGACACGCCGGCCCGCCGCAACGCCTCCCGGATAGGGAAGGCCGCCAGATCGTAGACCTTCATGTCTCGCAAAGTCCCCCCGAACCGCCCCATCGGCGTTCGGACGGCACTCACGAACACAACGTCCTTCAGCTCACGCACGGTGCCTCCAATCACGTGCAGCCCATCCCTTGTTGGCCGGCCAGTCCGCAACGGCCCAAGACGGCTCCGACCCCGACGCCCCCGAGAAATCGGCTCGGTGTCGGCCGATACAATACAACATTATTCGGTCGGTCAACCAGCCCCGGTCGGTGTGAAACCCCCGAGCCGCCGGGCGCCTACTCGTCCGCGCAGGCGCTCCGGGGTCGACCGCTCACCGGAGGGATCTCTCCGGAGGCATCGATCCGTACATGCCGCTGGAGAGGAAAGACGTGGACCGGCCGCCGCTCGGTAAGAAGCCCCCAGAGCCCCCGTGGTGCTTTCAGAGTGATCACCACCGCCACGAGACCGACCAGAATCAGATACCAGCTGCCGTAATCGGCCAACGTCTCCTGGAGGATGAAGTAGAGAATCGCTCCGATGATGGGGCCCTCGATGGTCCCTACACCGCCGATGACCACGACAAAGATCATCAGAGCCGTCCAGTTCACGCTGAACGCTGCGTCGGGCTGGATCCGGAGAAGGTTCAGGTAGATCACCGCTCCGGCGAGCCCGCACCCGAACGAGGAGAGCACGTATACCCAGAGCTTGGTTCGGAACACGTGCACACCCAAGCTTTCGGCGCTCGTCTCATCGTCGCGTATCGCCGTCAAGGCCAAACCCAGGCGCGAACGAAGTATCCCGTAGACCAAACCGATGGTCCCCACGGCCACCGCCAAGGCGAGCCAGTAGGTGACATTCTGGCGGGTGGCCCGGGCGATGTGCGACGCGGCCGTGATGGTCACTCCCGAGCCGCCGCCCACGGCCTGGATGTTGGCGATGACGAGGCGGTAGACCTCGGCGATGACCCACGTGCCGATGGCGAAGTAGCCGCCGCGCAGGCGGAAGGCGAGCCCCGCCGTCGGGAGAGCAATGAGCCCGACGATGAGCCCGGCAAGCGGCACAGCGACGAAGGGATGCACCCCCACCTCGTCGGCCAACACCCAGAGGGCATACGCTCCCAGTCCGATGTAGGCCTGCTGCCCCACGGAGAGGAGTCCGGCGTAGCCGGCAAGCAGGTTCCACATTTGCGCGACAGTCACAAGAGTCAAGAAGGAGATGAGCGTCCGCAGAGTACCGGAGCCCGCAGCATAAGGCAGGACCGCGAGCCCGGCCACCAGGAGGGCGCCCACCGCCAGGCCGATGCGGCTGGCCCGAGAGGAGCGCACCACTCTGTACGTCGAGGCGCTCATACGGCCGCCTGCCTGATGAATAGCCCGTTCGGCCTGAACACCAGGACCGCCAGGAACACCAGATGCCCGGCGAGCACCGCCCAGCCGGGGGAGAGTTGGGCGCCGATGGTCTGGGCGACACCGAGTACCATCCCTCCGGCCAGGGTGCCCCACAGAGAACCCAAACCGCCGATGATGACGGCTTCGTACGCGAAGATCAGGCGGGTGGGCCCGACACTGGGGCTGAAAGTGGTGCGAATGCCCAGGAACACCCCGGCCACCGCCACCGTCGCCAGGGCGATCGCCAGGGCCAGGGAGTACAGGTGCCGGTTGTCGATCCCCATGAGCTGCGCCGCCCGCTGGTCGTCCGAGGTGGCCCGAAAACCCCGACCGAGCTGGGTGCGCTCGAGAAAGAGCTGCAGGCCGGCAAGCACCGTCACCGCGACGACGAGCGTCAGCATGGGAAACCAACCCACCGCCAGTCGCGAGGTGACCGTTATGGCTGCGTCCTCGATGCGCCCGGCGTCGAGACCCCGCGAGTCGGCGGAGAAGATCTCGAGGAGAAGGTTTTGGATGATGATCGACAGTCCGAAAGTCACGAGAAGGGGCGGCATGGGCCCGCCCTCCAGGGTGTGGTTGAGAACGAACCGCTGCAGACCGTAGCCCAGAATGAACATGACCGGCACCACCAGCACCAGGGACAGGAAGGGGTTCAGGCCCAGGACGTCGACCGCCACCAAGGCGACATAAGCGGCGATGACGCTCAGGTCGCCGTGAGCCAGGTTGACCAGGCGCATGACACCGAAGATGATCGAGAGTCCGGTGGCGAACAAGGCGTACAACCCTCCCAGGAGGAGGCCTTGCACCACGTTGTTGAGCAGGTCCATGGTCATACTCCGAAGTAGGCCGCGGCGATCTGTTCGCGGGTCAGTTCACGGGGGCGGCCGCTCAGGGCCACCTTGCCTTCAAGGAAGCAGTAGACCCGGTCGGCCACACTCAGCGCCTGCCCGATGTCCTGCTCCACGATGAGGATGGTCGTACCCGCCTCGACGATGGCCGGTATGGCGGCGTAGAGGTGGCGGACGACGATGGGAGCGAGACCGAGTGAGACCTCGTCGAGCATGAGCAGGCGGGGGTTGGCCATGAGACCCCGGCCGATGGCCAGCGCCTGCTGCTCACCGCCGGACAGGTTGCCCGCCGGGTGGTCGATGCGCCTCTCCAGCAGCGGGAAGAGCTGGAGGATCTTGGTCACCGTCCAGGGGCCCGGGCGCTTGACCCAGCCACCTACCAGGAGATTCTCGCGCACGGTCAAACTGGGGAAGACGCGGCGGCCCTCCGGGACGAGCGACATACCCAGGGACACACGCTGGTGCACGGGGAGATGGCCCACGGGCCGCCCCGCGAACCGCACCTCGCCCGTAGGGGAGCGCATGATACCCACGACGGTCTTCAACATGGTCGACTTGCCCGCGCCGTTGGCCCCGATGACCGCCACGATCTCTCCCTCGTCCACGCGGAGCTCGACCCCGAACAGTGCCTGAAATGTGCCGTAGCGACTGTTGATGTCGGTGAGCGAAAGCAGACTCACGGCACCGCGCTCCCCAAGTAGACGTCCTGCACCTCGGGGCTGTTGATGACGGCCTGCGGCTCGCCCTCCATGACTTTGCGCCCGAAGTCGATGGCCACCAATCGGTCGACGACGGCCAACAAAGCGTGGACGATGTGCTCGATCCAGATGATGGAGAGCCCCTCCGCCCGCAGGCTCTTGATGGTCTCGATCAAAGCGCGGACCTCGACCTCCGTGAGCCCGCCCCCGATCTCGTCCAGGAGCAGCACCCGCGGCTCCGTGGCCAGGGCCCGGGCCAGCTCCAGCCGTTTGCGCTCCAATAGGGTCAAAGCTCCGGCGAGCTCGTTCGCCTTGTGCTCCAGCCCGGCCCGCTCCAGGGCGGCCATGCACCGATCGTACGAGGCGCGCTCCGGTCGGCCCCGGCCGTGCGTGGCTCCGACGAGGACGTTCTCGAAAACCGTCATACCGGCAAAAGGCCGGGGGATCTGGTACGTACGCCCGATACCGATCCGACAGCGGATGTGGGGCGGACAATCGCCCAAGTCACGCCCGGCGAAGACGATGCGCCCTTCATCCACCCGGAGAGTGCCGCTGATCAGATTGAGCATGGTGGTCTTGCCGGCGCCGTTGGGTCCGACGACGCCCAGCGCCTCCCCGGACTGCAGGGAGACGCTGAGCTCGTCGACCACCTTCAAGGCCCCGAACGACTTGGACACGTTCACGAGTTCGAGAATGGGCGCCACTGGTGGTTGCACCTCATTCCTCCATGAGCGCCGCCGCCGGCCGGCAAGTCGCCTTCATCAGGGAATGGGCCTTCATCAGGGAATGGGCCTTCATCAGGGAATGGGTCGCAAGGTGCCGCCCGTCGGGATGTTGGGGGCGAGCTTGTTGGTCACTACGACCAGGTCGTACTTGAACTCGGTGCCCTTGCCCCACTGACCGCCAACCAGCGGAGTCTTGGTCACGTTCGGCACCGGCCCCTTCGACCAGTCCAGCGGGCCCACCAAGGTGTCCAGTTTGGTCGCAGCCAGCGCGTCTCTGATGGCCGCCGGGTCGTCCACGTCGGCCGTGCGCTTCAGCGTGTCGACCGCCACCTCGAACAGGGCATGGACAAAGCCGATGGGCTGCGTCCATTGCTTCTTGGTCTTCGCGGTGTAGGCATCGGCGAACTGCTTGGCGCTCTCTCCGGTCAGAGACGAGCTGAAAGGATGGTTGGGTGTCCACCAAACCTCGGTGGACATGCCGTCACCCAGTTCTCCCAGTGCTTCCACCGAGGAAGGGAACAGCAGTGCCTTGCCGATCGAGGCGATCTTGGGCTTGAATCCCTGCTGTGCCGCCTGCTTCCAGAACGTGGTGAAGTCCGGTGTGATGGGCACCCCGGTGACGATCTCCACCCCGCCGTTCTTGAACTGTGAGATTTGCGCCGAGAAATCGTCGGTGCCGTTCTGATACCGGCCGGGGTCGATCAGGCTATAGCCCTTCTCGGCCAGTGCCGGCGGAAAGCCCAGTTTGGGGTCGCTCCAGGCATTGCCGTCGCCGTCGTTCGGCCACATGGCGCCGACCTTCTTGTTGGTGGGCACCTGCTCCCACATGTCGGTGAAGACGGCGATGATGTCCTCGAGGCCCCAGAAGAAGTGATACGTCCACTCGAAACCCTTCTGCGGGTCTCCCTTGCGCCCGAAGAACCAGGGCTGCCAGGGTGCCACCGTGGAGACACAGGGCACGCCGTTCGCCTCGGCCTGATCGGACACCGGGTTGGTGGTCTCAGGCGTGGACGACACCAGGAGCATGTCCACCCCGTCCTGGGTGATCAGGTCGCCGGCCACGGTGGCCGCGCGGTTCGGGTCGGACTGGCTGTCTTTCACCAGGATGCTCACAGGATGCGTCACCCCGTTGATGACGAGACCCGAGGCGAGCGCGGCGTTGACACCCTCGAGGATGAACGCATCGGCCTCGCCGAAGCCGGCCAGGGGACCCGTCTGCGGGCTCACGTAGCCGAGCTTTATCTCTCGGCCTTTCTTTCCCCCAGCGGTAGTGGTGCTTCCGCCCGCGGCGGCGGCCGTAGTCGTGGTGCTGCCGGAGGTGCTGCACCCGGCCAGGAAACTCCCCAGCGCGCCTCCCATCCCCACGGTGGCGCCGGCGAGCCCGGCGATCCGCAGGAATTCCCGGCGGCTGACGGGCCCGTTGGCCCGCAGGATGCGATCGATATTCTTGTCCTGCTCTTGACTCATGTTGCCCCCCTACTGTGCGTCACGCTGCCCGAACGAAGAAACCCATGCTCACATCTCCAATTCCACCCCCAACACGTCGCCCGCTTTCATACTGCTCGCCGGCGCGCTCCCCACGCGCCGGAGGATTTCCACGACGCCGACATTCCCGTCCACCCTGATGATGTCGCCGTCGCCGATGGAGTTCGTGGCGTTCCAGGTGCCCACCACCGAAGGGATGCCGTATTCGCGGGCCGCGATGGCCGCGTGGGTGAGCATGCCGCCCGTGTCGGTGACCACGCCGGCGATCTTCATGAAAAGGGGCGTCCAGGCGGTTCCCGTGTACGGACACACCAGGATTTCTCCGGCCTTCACCTTCTGGAAGTCTTTGGAGTCGGTGACCACCCGGGCCGGTCCTTCGACCACCCCGGGCGCGCCGGGGAAACCCTCCAGCCGCTGCTCGACCTGCCGTTCCCCCTTGGGGTGGAGAATGTCGTCGATGATGCCGAAGACCTTGATGCCGATGGGATCGGTCATCTTCTCGGGCACGTTCCCGATGGTGAGGGGCGCCTCGAGCTCTTCGGCCATCTTGGCGTCTTCCTTGCGCTCCCGCACCAGATCGGGCACCAGGGCCCGGTAGTGGTATGTAGCCGCGTCGGGGTTCAGTACGAGGGCCTTCATGATCTCGAGGAGCTCAGGATAGGTCAGGTAGACCACGTCCTCGATCGATTCGAGCAGACCGCGGCGGAAGAGGCGCTTGCCGCAGGCGATCACCGCGTTGCGCATGACGGCGGTCGAGCCCTGGTCGATGTAGAAGCCGTGGTCCTCCTGGAACGCATAGACGCCCTGGGCCGCCTTCAGCAGGCGCCGGAACTCGGCCTTCTCCTCCTCGCCCTGCAGAGCCTGCTCGAAGGCCTGGATGGCCTGCTCCCGCTGGGCGTGGATGGCTTCGCGGGAGGCGTGATAGTCCCACCCCGACTCCATACGGGGGAAGTACCCCTTGATGGTGTCGAGCACGGGGGCCGGATCTTCCCGCCACGTGGGGGTGCTCACGTCGAGATGGGCGGCGACCACCCGATTGCCATAGATGTCCAGGAAGCGGCCGAACTTGTCCAGCCACGGCGCGGCCTCGGGCATCTCCCGCAATCTCGGCAGGAGCTCGCGCGCATCGACGTCCAACAGGACAAGAATTTCGATC